>NZ_JBFKZO010000003.1:0-280278 GCF_040929965.1 Blautia sp. 1033sp1_1033st1_G9_1033SCRN_220408
AACGCCGGGCTTTTCGAAGCTCGGCGTTTTGTGTTGGATATATAAAATGAGCTGCCGCACGTTAGTGCGACAGCCCCTTTTTCTGTTAAGCTTCAGTGTCTTTCTCAGGTTCTTCTTTAATAGAATCACCTAAGACTTTTTCTGTCTGGCGGCAGTATTTGGAATCGCCAAAAGCAAGGATCATGACAAATACTGTGTTCAGTAAAAGCAGTCCTACAGTAAAAGCAGGACCATGTCCGAAACATACAGATAAGTGATGTAACAGACGGATGCTCCATACAAGGATTGCAATGTTTAAAGCAAGGATGACCAGTGTTACGAAAAGATTACTTCCAAGAGCAGTAAATACTGCTGAACCAATCATCAATCCAAAGTAAATCCAGAACTGTTTTGTTTCCCATACCATGTCATACAAAACATAGACATTGTACACCGGAATCAGACATTTCCATCCTTCCCTGCCGGCTTTTGTATATACTTTCCAGTTTGCAATAATAGAAATAACTGCGATAACAATTGTAACTACACAGAAGATTCCAAGATAAGCGCCCAGAAAAGCACCAATAGCCATTCCCTTTGATTCGTACATTTTACTTTTCCTCCTTTCCCTGCTTAAAAAGCAGATATTCAGATTTAATATGTCATTTCAAAACACATCCTAGCAAATTTCTTATAAAAACATTCATATAAGGAAAAAGATGACATATTAAAAATAAAAAAGGAGCAATTGTATGATCCAAACAAACGCACAGCGAAAATGCTCTTTCTGTGGAAAATCCAATCCGGTCATGGGAGGTTCTGCAAATGGGGTAACTATATGCAAGAAATGCGTATCATCCATGTATGAATGGATGTTTGAAGATGAAGATAAAAACAGCAGCCTTGATAAAGTTCAGAAGGAATCTTTTATTCCTTTAAAACCATCAAAGATAAAAGCTTGCCTTGACGAATACGTTATCAGTCAGGATGAAGCGAAAATTGTACTTTCCGTCGCCGTTTATAACCATTATAAAAGGGTTTTGACTGACGATAAAGATATTAAGATTCAGAAATCCAATATTCTTATGATTGGTCCTACCGGTAGTGGAAAAACCTATTTAGTCCAGACTCTTGCAAAAATCCTGGATGTGCCATTTGTGATTGCTGATGCAACTTCTTTGACTCAGGCCGGATACGCAGGTGAAGATGTTGAAGATATTATCACAAGACTTCTTTCAAATGCGAATGGAAATGTTGAAAGAGCAGAAAAAGGAATCGTTTATATAGATGAAATTGATAAGCTCTCTATGGCTTCTTCCAATTTTTCTTTTGAAAAAGATGTTTCTGGAGCAGGAGTGCAACAGGCTCTTTTAAAACTACTGGAAGGATCCGAAATAGAAGTTCCTGTTAAAAACATAAGGTCTGGTAAAACATCTCCTTTTTCTAATGTAAACCAGACTGTGACTATCAATACGACGAATATCCTTTTTATCTGTGGAGGAGCTTTTGAAGGACTGGAAAAATCTTTGCAGGATGCAGGTTCAAAACCAATCGGATTCGGTAAAACCGAAGAAAAAAAAGAAATTAAGCAGATTGAAAACCAAGATTTAGTCAAGTATGGATTAATGCCTGAATTTGTTGGAAGATTTCCAGTAATAACCATTCTAAATTCCATTGATAAGGAATCTCTGCTCCGTATTTTAACAGAACCTAAAAATGCCATTGTAAAACAATATCAGAAGCTTTTGCTAATGGATGGGGTACAGCTGGATTTTGATAAATCAGCATTGGAATATATCGCAGAAAAAGCCATACAAAAAGGCAGCGGTGCCAGAGGCCTTCGTTCAATCATAGAAAACTGTATGACCAGGATCATGTACGAAGTCCCTGATATGGATGATATTGAGGAAATACAGGTTATTGACACCACTATAGAAACAGGAATCCCTGTAATGGTGCATTCTCAGCATCTACAGAAGATCAGAGCCGGAAGATAAGTTTATATTTGCTATTTTTCCTCACATTCTGTATAATTATGATTTGTGCAAAGGAGAAAAAGCTATGATATTAATTACAGTTGTGGATGACCGAATGGGGCTTTGTTTTAACCATCGAAGATTAAGTCAGGATAAACTCCTGTCAAAAAAAATACTGGATATGACAGAAAATAAAACGCTCTGGATGAGTGCCTATTCTTCAAGGATGTTTGGACTTGAACATACCCAGATCAATGTAGATGATAATTGCCTGCATGAAGCTGCAGAAAGAGAATACTGCTTCATTGAAACAGAAGATCCTGTTATTGCAGAAAAATGGATTGAAAAAATTATTTTATTTCGTTGGAACCGGAAATATCCTTCAGATATCCGCTTTACTATAGACCTTAGTAAATGGAAGCTTTCGTCAACAAAAGAGTTTACTGGAAACTCTCATGATAAAATAACGATGGAGGTGTACGATGCCGATTAAAAAAGTTCTACTTCCTGTTTTTACTGCCATAACGATTCTTCTATCCGGATGTAATTTGGTGCAGGCAGATCCCGTTAAGCTTGCAGATATCCCAGAATATAATGGTGAAGCATATACGGAGATAAATGATAATGTTCCAGATTTTCCTGACGATGATTTTACCTCAACATCTTTTGAAACTTACAGTGATCTTGACTCATTAGGAAGATGCGGGGGCGCTTATGCAAATATAGGGCAAGACCTGATGCCTACAGAAAAAAGAGGCTCCATTGGTCAGGTGAAGCCTTCAGGCTGGCATACAGTGAAATATGATAATGTAGATGGGAAATATTTGTATAACCGTTGTCATTTGATCGGATATCAGCTTACAGCCGAAAATGCAAACGAAAAAAACTTGATCACCGGAACCAGATATCTTAATACGGAGGGTATGTTACCGTTCGAAAATATGGTTGCTGATTATATTAAAGAAACCGGAAATCATGTATTATATCGGGTAACACCCATTTTTGATGGAAATAACCTGGTAGCTTCCGGGGTTCAGATGGAAGCAGAATCAGTAGAAGATAAGGGAGAAGGTATTCTTTACAATGTCTTTTGTTATAATGTTCAGCCTGGAATTTCTATTGATTATGCGACCGGAGAAAGCTCTGACAACGGTACTCAAAAGTCAAGTTCAGAAAATTCAAAAGTTGAATATATTTTAAATACAAATTCCAAAAAATTTCATAAACCATCTTGTTCCAGTGTCTTTTCTATAAAATCTGAAAATAAAGAAATATATACTGGATCACGGGATGACCTTATCACACAAGGTTATGATCCCTGTAAAAAATGTAATTCATGAAAGAAGCCCCGTCATCTGACGGTGCTTCTCTTATTTCTTCTTTTCCGTTCTTCATCCTCCAT
The DNA here is from genome assembly GCF_040929965.1 of Blautia sp. 1033sp1_1033st1_G9_1033SCRN_220408. Lineage (NCBI taxonomy): Bacteria > Bacillati > Bacillota > Clostridia > Lachnospirales > Lachnospiraceae > Blautia > Blautia sp. 1033sp1_1033st1_G9_1033SCRN_220408. Next base: position 3,358 of record NZ_JBFKZO010000003.1, read on the forward strand.
GATCATCTGCTCATACAGAATGTCCTGCTGCCTCTGCATATCATTTCTCATATGATACTGATCTGTCTGCATCTGAAGAAGTGTATTCTGCTGCATTAACTGGTTCTGTTGCTGCAACATCCAATCCATGTTGTTTGCCATAAAAACACCTCCCTTTTGCTTTAATATGTATTTTTAAACTGTGCTTAATGAAAATTTCTCTATTACAGATGAACTCACCCACCGCCTGTGCTAACCGCTTAGAGGCAGAGAACTTTTCCTTATTCTGGGTTAAAAATGACATATTAAAAGAAAAAAAGGAGGTCTCTCATCATGAGAAGTACAGTCAAAAAACTTATGGTGATATTTACCGTTTTCTGTATGCTACTTGCATCTTTGCCAGTTCAGGCAGCATCTCCAGTAATCAGTAAAAAAGCTATCACTCTGACAGTTGGTAAATCAACAACTTTAAAAGTAAAAAATGCCAAGGGTAAGATCAAATGGAAATCTTCTAACTCAAAGATTGCCTCTGTCAGTAAAAGAGGAAAAGTAATTGGTAAAAAGACAGGAAAAGCTAAAATCACAGCAACTGTGAATAAAAGAAACTACAATTGCACCGTTATAGTAAAAGCCGCCAGAAAAGTAACCAAAGTAACAAATGTAAAATTGAATAAAAAGAATATCACTTTAAAAGCAGGAAAAGTTTATACATTAAAAGCTTCTGTATCTCCATCAAAAGCTTCTAATAAAACGTTAGTATGGAAGAGCAGTAACAACAGTATAGCTTCTGTAAACAGTAAAGGTGTTGTCTCAGCGAAGGAAGCTGGAACAGTAACAATTACAGCAACAGCTAAAGATGGTAGCAAAAAGAAAGCGTCTTGCAAAGTAACTGTAAAAAAGGCTTCTAAACCTGCCTCTGATAAGCGTGTTTCAAAAATCATCGTTAGCTCTAAAAAAAGTGTTAATATAAATGGAACACTTCAGTTAAATGTTTCCGTACAGCCATCCGAACTATCCAAAACTTTTACCTGGAAATCAGATAATACAAAAATCGCAACCGTATCCAGTACTGGGCTTGTAAAAGGTGTTTCTGCCGGAACAGTTAAAATCACTGTTACCACTAACGATAAATGGAAAGATTCCATTTCTGTATATATCACGGTAAATAAACCTCAGAATACTCCAACTCCGAAACCAGTCCATAAAACTATCACCGGCATAGAAGCTGTGTGCGGTATTACGGAAGCATCCTCTATTGATGATATCAAAAATCGTCTGACTGTTTACGTAAAATATTCGGACGGAACAAAAGATGAAGTAAAAAGCTATTCAGTAAAAGCAGAGTCAACTTCTGATGGTTATAAATGTACAGTCACAATAACTGGAACAAGCTTCTCAACCGTAATCAATGTAAAAAAGAAAGAATCTCCATCCTCAGTTACATTGGAGAGTATCGAAGCCTCCTGCAAACATTCAGAAGTAGAAAGCGGGTATACTTTTAAAACATCAGACTTTGATGTAAAAGGTGTTTATTCTGACGGTTCTAAAAAGAATATTGGATTTAAAGTAGATATTTCTTATTCCAACGGGGCGTATAAAGCTATCATTACTGCAGAAAATCACTCTGTAACATTAACTATCCTTGTAAAGAAGTCCAGCACACCCGAAGTAACAGGTATGACTTACTCTTTAAATCCTTCCTATGTATATGTGGATCAAAATCTGGCAAGCGGTCAGCTTAAAGTGACAGCTAAATATTCAGACGGTTCTCAAAAAGAAGTTACTGATTACGCTTGCGATTTCAAACCACAGTCCTCCGCAGGAGCTTATACTTTCAATGTGACATGGGGAACCTTTAAGAAGGCAATTTCTATTACTATTAAAGAAAAAACAGTCCCAACACCTGCCCTGACCGGATTAGATGCCCAATATAACAACAGTTATGTATATGCTGAAGAACCTTTTGATGCTTCTAAGATCATTTTAACCGGAACTTATAGTGATGGAAGCACAAAACAGATTACTGACTATACTTATGATTTTACACCAGCTACAGAACATCTTGGAAAAGCAACCCTGGTCATTCATTATGCCGGACAGAATATGACTATTCGCATTACTTCGATTGTAAAAACAGAACCTAAGTCAGTAAAGTTCAAATTTATGAATGTTCCTATCGGGGTTGGAGAGAATATCGATAAGAATAATATTACGCTCACGGCAACTGATTATGCTGGTACAGTAACAAATCCAACTGATTTTACAATTGATTTTTCCCCTAAAGCAGAAGCAGGAACTTATCCTTTTACCGTATCTTATAAAGGATTTTCTGAAACATTCAATGTAACCGTTAAATAAGTATCAAAGGTGCATCTTACGATGCACCTTTTTTCTTATAAAAATCAGCCAGCTTATAAAAAATATGACATATTAAATATGAAATTCCTGTATGGGATCCATACAGTTATATATACACATTATTATAAGGAGGAACCTATATGTTCAAATCAATCAAGTCCGCATTCCGAATAAAAGACCTGCGGCGAAAGCTTTTATTTACCCTACTTATGATCATCCTAGTAAGGGTAGGATCACAGATTCCGGTCCCAGGAATTAATACCTCTTATTTCAAACAGTGGTTTTCAAAAAATAACGATGGGGCGTTTAATATCTTTTCTGCATTTACCGGCGGCTCATTTGAGAATTTCTCAATTTTTGCTCTTGGTATTACCCCTTACATTACGGCATCTATCATCATCCAGCTTCTTTCAGTTTGTATTCCGGCCCTGGAACAGTTCCAGAGAGACGGAGAGTATGGAAGAAAAAAAATGGAATGGGTAAACCGTTGGACCGCTATTGGATTATCTGTAGTAGAAAGTGTATGCATGGCATACGGTTTTGGAAAATCTGGACTTATTCCGAATATGTCTATTTTTAGAGGGATTATCATTACCGTATTCCTTACCGGCGGCTGCGGATTAATGATATTCATGGGTGAAATGATCAAGAAACATGGTATTGGCAATGGAATATCTATTATCCTTGCGGTCAACATCCTGTCACGTATCCCTGGAAGCCTGTCTGTATTATTTGAAACTTTCGTATTCAATAAAACGATTGCAAAAGGATCCCTGTCTGCCCTTATCATTATCGCTATTATCGTAGCAACCATTGTGTTAGTCGTTATCCTGAATGATGGACACAGAGATGTCCCTGTCCAGTACTCTCAGAAAATGAATGGACGTCGTCTTACAGGTACGCAGGCATCAAAAATTCCGATCAAAGTCAATGTGGCAAATGTTATGCCTGTTATCTTTGCATCTTCTTTATTATCCCTTCCTCAGATGGTTGCTTCTATTACAGGAAAGGGATACGGTAGCGGAGTCAGCCGTATTATCCTTGAAGAAGTTAACCAGAATAACTGGTTTAATCCATCAACGCCTTGGTATTCTCTAGGATTGGTTATTTATATCGCTATGCTTTACTTTTTTGCATTTTTCTATACATCCATTTCCTTTAACCCTCTGGAAGTTGCTTCAAATCTGAAAAAAAGTGGTGGATGTATTCCTGGATTAAGACCTGGAAAACCTACTGAAGACTATCTTGCAAAGGTTCTCAGCCATATGGTGGTTATCGGGGCTACAGCTCTTATGATCATCGTGTTCATTCCAACGTTCTTTAACGGAATGTTTCATGCAAGTGTATCTTTTGGTGGAACTTCTATCATCATTATTGTCGGTGTCATGCTTGAAACTTTGGAGCTGATTGAAGCCCATATGCAGGTAAGAAAACACCAAGGTTTCCTTACAAAGGACAGGAGGGAATTTTAAAATGAGCAAAGTACGAGAATATTTTAAAGGTGTTAAATCTGACTGGAATAAGATTATCTGGTCTGATAAGAAAACCCTTATAAAAGAAACAGCTGTTGTAATTGGTTTTTGTGCCGTTCTTATCGTATTAATTGTTGGTGTAGATACCGCAACCCAGTATGCAGTGAATTTTGTTACAGGATTAATTGCAAAGTCATGAACCCCGAGCGACTTCGTCGGTCTGGTATATGTGAACTAGCCCTCCGTAAACTGGCGCTTATATCCCGCAGACGACTGCTTCGGCTGGGGTTTTTACGCGCTATTTCGATTATATATATATCCTATTGCTTATTTGATAGTGGGATATTAAGAAAGGAAATTTATTATGTTTTATTTAAACGAAGGAGAGAGCAAGGTATTCCGTGTTCTTATTAAAAGAGTGGAAGAAAAAATAGGTGCTAAAAATACCTATGTCAATGTCGCTTTTACAGACGGGGATGCCGAAATGACTGCGAATTCCTGGTGTACCGCAGCTGATTTTCCTTATGCAGGAAAAGTTGTCGATCTTACACTAACCATGAAAAATGGCTACATCAATATAAAGAATGCAGTCCCTGTTCCTGATGGGAATCCTTCTCAGTTTTTGATACATGCTCCGATTGACCCAGATGCCTGTATGAAAATGTTATACCATTACATAGCTGAGATCAATGACCGCGATTTAAAAACTGTAACAGAATATCTGATACGTGAAAATGAACAGAACTTTAGTAAATGGTCTGCGGCAAAGTCCGTGCATCATAACTATCTTAACGGTCTTCTGTATCATATCTGCAGAATCACAGCTAACGTAAAAACACTTTCTCATGTGTACTCTCTGAACAAAGATCTTCTGATGGCAGCAGCTATCTTGCATGATATCGGAAAGCTCCGTGAACTTAAAATGGATACTCTTGGAAACGCAGAGTATACAACAGAAGGTAACCTTTACGGGCATTTATACCTTGGGGCAATGATGGTTACAGAAGCCTGTAATTCCTGCATGATCAATACGAATTCTTCCAGTATCCAGCTCCTTATCCATATGATCCTTTCACACCATGGAAAAATGGAATACGGGGCAGTAAAAATACCGGAAACAAGGGAAGCATATATTCTTCATATACTGGATGATATGGACAGCAAGCTTTGGATATATGAAGATGTTATGCGTAATACAGAACCAGGGACTTTCTCTCAGCCAAACAGATGGCTGGATGGTGCTGTGGTTTACAATACAGATTCTGCCTTGAATTAATGTGATTCCCCCGGATATTAGACCGGGGGATTTTTTACTTTTCTTATAAAAACCAGCCAGCTTCTTCAATAAATGACATATTAAAAATAAAACAGGAGGAATTTACTATGGCAGCAAATATTATTCAGACGAATCAGATTGCTAAGATTCAGACAAATAAAAAGCTGATAGCTTTTTATGATAAACTTCAGCCTGCACCACTCACGCATTATGCACAGCTTCATGCAAAGGGAGAACAGAATGAATCAGATTTTAAGGTCAATTCCCTTATCGGTGTTTCAATTCAGGACTATTCTAACGGCACTGGTCAAAACAATACAATTGTATCTTTTAATCTTACGCCTGAACAAATCCAGTTCCTTTTGACTCGTATTGAAGTCGGATATCAGGATTTTGAATGGAATTTGGACAAAATCTTCGGAAGTCCGGATCGAAACGGCTACTCCATTGCACAGAAGTTTTTAATTAACCGGCATCCTATGAAGCCGGATGGAACAGTTTCTAATAATCCCTGGTTTATTTCCATTTCCAATGGGCATGGTATCCGCGTACAGAATAAAATGGGAGGATATTACATGAAAGGCGGTTCATATGCCCAGGATAAAGCGGCTTTTATTAATCTGAACGATATGGATCTGTATATGCTTCTCAAACGTACAGATTCCTTTATCCGTAACTGGGAAATGGTTACCGCAAACCGCATTATCCTGCAGGGACAGGCTTCTTACGCTAATTATCTGACCAGTTTAAGGCAGGCTTCGCAAAATCCATCACATCCGTCTGTACAACGTGAAATCGGTGACAACTATGGAGATAACGGATACCAGTCAACTTCTGCACAATCCTATCAGAGGGGAAATACTTATCCTGCTGATAGAGGTAACGGTAATTATAGAGATAACGGTTATCAGACGTCTTCTACACAGTCCTATCAGAGAAGCAGCACTTATTCTGATAATGGAAACGGATATTATGGCAGGTGATTCTTACAGGTCTGTTCTTAGATATCCTGGAAGCAAGTGGAGAATAGCAAAGAAGTTGTGTAGTCTGATTCCAGATCATCATTCGTATCTGGAGCCTTATTTTGGGAGCGGGGCGGTATTTTTTACAAAACCGCCCTCTGATATTGAAACAATCAATGATCTTGATACAGATGTCGTGAACCTTTTTCGATGCATTAAAGATGATCCTGATAAAATTGCAGCCATGGTTTATGCTTCTCCTTATTCCAAAGCTCTATATGAACAGCAATTTTCCGCAAACACAGATGATCCATATGAAAAAGCCCTGTCTTTTCTCATTAAATGTTGGATGGGACACGGTTTCCGCACTTCTGGATATAAAAGTGGCTGGAAAAATGATGTACACGGAAGAGAACGGGCCTATGCCTTATTAAATTGGAACAGACTGCCGGAATGGGTCTTACAGACAGCAGAACGTCTGAAACAAGCCCAGATAGAATGCAGCCCAGCTTTGGAATTAATACAGAGATTTAATTATGCTGATGTGTTCATGTATGTAGATCCGCCTTATGTTTTAAATACAAGGTATACAAAACAGTATAAACACGAGATGACAGATGACGATCATAAAAATCTTTTAGATGTTTTATTATCTTCAAAAGCCAAAATTATGCTCAGTGGTTATAGCAGCCCTTTATATGAAAATTTACTTTCTGACTGGGAAAAAACTGAGATATCTAATTATACGGAATCCGGTAAAAAAGCCGTTGAAGTAGTATGGATGAATTATCCGAAAGATACCTACTTCCAACAAACATTATTCTGAAAAGGAGATTAACTATTATGACAAAAAAAGATCTTGCGTTTATAAAAAGAATTATCGGAAAACCAGAGAGTACTTCCGTTGTTAAGACTGTATCCTGTTATGTAGATATCAATAGAGATGATATCCGTTTCCAGGAACCACAGACTTTTATGACTCTTGATGAGTCAGAACTTGATCAGTACTGTGCTTTTTTTAAAAAGGGCGTTTCCGGAAAACTTGGTTCCAGTGCCATTGAAGTCAAAGTTGAAGAAAATCTCTTAGAACCTTTAAGGGACACTGAGCTTAAGAACATGGAAAGAATTGAAAATGTCGCAATGAATATCAGGGATCATTACCTGGCTGACGAAAATTACAGCATCTTTTTCGCTTATGGAGCTTTCGACCTGCCTGGAAGCAATGGTGGAGACAGTGAAGAGGTTTACACTTTTGTTCTTGCGCTTATTCAGCCATGTGGCCTCAGTAAGCCTGGTATTAAGTATGATTCTCCTCAGAATGAATTTAAAAACAGGCTTACAGAGCCAATGTTGGGAGCCCCAACTTATACTTTCTTATATCCGGCTCTCGATAATCTTCATACTGATATAGAACACGCAGTATTTTATTCTAAAAATGAAAAAGCTGCAAGTAGAGCTGCAGACCTTATCCCTGTTCTTTTTGGTGCAAATTTTCCGTTAAGTCCGAAAGAACAAAGGGAAGGATTTCAGGAACTTTTGGATTCGGCGTATAAAGACAATGTTCCTTTTGATTCTGTTAATAGTATATTTGAACATTTTCAGGAGACACTAATTGATATGCAGATGACTGGCGAAGATGTTAGTATTTCAGGAAAAGAACTTGCGGATGCTATTATTGAATACGGAGATGTTCCAGAAGAAAGGCAAGAAGAATTAAAACAGGCAGCAGAGGCTTATGAAGGACAAAATTTTTCTGTAAATAATATCATTTCCGACAGCATAAACATAAATGCACGTGATATACTAATTAAAACAAAACTCGAAAGTCTTGCATCAATTGAACGTCGGAATATAAATGGAAAAGATTACTTTCTTATTCCGGCAAATAATGCTACTATTAATGATATCGTGTTAGCTAATTCATCAACTGAAAAATAAGGAAACCCCACCTCTAAGCAAAACGTAGGTAGAGGGTCAACTACCCACGGTCATATCCTTATGGACTGGCCGGAATATTACAGGCACCCCGGGATCTCCTGGCTATGGAAACCGAATATCACAATGACCGTAGAAAGAACCGTCGGACAGCCGGAACCATAAAATGTTTCGGAAACCAAAGTTTGACAACTGGGCGAAGAACCCGGTGGATGGGCATAAAAAATGGTTTGGTCCAAGCATCCAGCACAAGCTGGAAATTCAGGCCAGGCTGTTCCGTGAGTTTTGCAGCGTGGTCCCGGTTACCAGTGCTGTCTTTGAAATGGGGAAAGATAAGCCGGAACCACCAAAAAGACAGTGAGAACTTCCGTAAATACCGTAGGCATAAGCTTTCCAAAGGATGTTTTTCCATCCGCAAGGCGTGAACGTGGAATTTACCAGTCCTGCATCTAACGGCAGGAAATTCGCATCGCTGAAAAGTGCAACATCCTTACAAGGAACTATAACACTGGCTGGGTATCTTACCGGCCTGCATTAAAACGAAAGGAGGACGCATTCCGCCCTGGACATTATAAAAAAGGAGTGTTTATGATATCAGTGAATTTAGATAATCTTATTTCAGAACAAATTAAAGATGTTCTTTTTCTGAAAGAACATGGAACAAAGACGGATTTAGAACCCCTCATATTTCCATATTTAATAGCAAACAATGAAAAACTTTGTGTTGAAACTGAACAGTTTCCAGATATACCTATTATAACCTGGAATGGTTTTAAGATGACTTACATTTTAAACTGGAACATCCGTTTTACTACAATTACCACGTGGGATCCTCTGACGATTTATAAAATGGGAGAACTTGGGATTGAAGCTGCAGAAGTGTTTCCGATTGCATATCGTAATCTAAAAAAAATGAAAATAGTGTTTAATGAAAGAAAAGTTTCCAACATAACCTATTATGCATTTCAATTCGATAAGCACTTTGTAAATCCATCTTTCTGCAATAGCATGTTATTGATGAATGATATATGGAAGAGAGCAGCGGCTAAATTTCACTTTACAGATTGTTGCATTTTTCCTATTTATCGGGACTATATCTTTATAGCTGATAAAAATGAAATTGTAAAAAAAGGGTATAGCGTTCAGGCTTTCAGAGATATACTAAAAATAAAAGAGGATTATTATACAATCCCTTTTACAGACAGGATATTTGAATATAAATCGATAAATATGAAAAATCCAGCTACTTACTCCCATAACTTTAATTACGAGCAGCTTCACCAGAAAAACATATCAGTAATACCTTATCTGAACGAACTAATCTGACTGTGAACATTCCCCCTGCCTACGCTTGAGCTTAGAGGCAGGGGCTTCAGCCTCACGGCTTTCATTTCCTGCCTTACCGGGTGACATTTTCAGGGATGGCTGCGACCATCCGCGCCGTAGATGTACAGGCTACCCCCGGTGTCCCGACCGGTTGGGGTTACTGGTATCTTCAGGCTGCCTTTTGGCGGCCTGTTCTTTTTGCTTTATCCTGACCACGGAGAATACCCTCGCCTCTAAGCATTAGCGTAGGCGGGGGGATGAATTCGCTCTAGGTTCTCTTATTCGAGGGAGTTTTAGTTTTTGTTCCCAGATGCCAATTCTGACGGATACTTTCACTTTCTGATATCACAATCAATAAATTCTTCTGGGATTTCATAGATTTGAGAATACATTTTTAATTGTGCAATAGTAGGTTTTACTTTACCGGTTTCATGATTAACAATAGTTGTATTGGAAGTATGCATGAGTTCTGCAACTTCTTTTTGTTTTAGCCCTTTATTAATGCGGCATGCCGCCAGTTTCCATTTCATATAAAAATAAGTGTATGGTGCTCTATCTCTTTTTTTTGATATCTGGAGCAAAATACACAGCCTCCTTTCACTTGTATTTATATATTTAATATGTAAGAAAAAAAAATTTTTGTCAAAAATCCTTCTTCTCCAAAAATCCAAATAAAAAAGACCAGAAATCTGGTCTTTTTCATTCACTCTTGCTCTAATTGTAAGTATCTTATAATGTCTTTTACCTCATCATACATACTCCCCATAGATTTAATTTTTACGATATGATCTGCAAGAACCTTATTTTTTTCTTCAAATTCAAAAGAAATTATGCGGTCTGCAATCTGCTCTCTTTTAAGAGCTGGTTTTTGTATGATAGACATAACGCAGTCCCATTTATTACGGTCTGCATAAATAATCTCACACTGTCCAGGATAGACATTATAAACGCTCAGGCAACCAGATATATCCATCACAATTACCGGATATTTTCCCTTTTTTAAAGCTCTATCAATATCGTTTTTCCTGATTCCAAATCTTTCATGATTATACCAGGTTGTTTCGATAAATTCTCCAGCTTTATGTATACGGTCAAATTCATCCTGTGAAACTCGGTTTGCCCCCGCCTTTTTGGGTCTGGCTGTTGTACAGGTACTTATTCTTTCAAAAACACCGGCATTCATGCAGAGATAATCTGCAAGATCCTGTTTTCTGCTGCCAGATGGACCAACGATACAAAGTATCTTCGGGATTCTGGATACGGCTACTTTATCGCCATTCATAAAGTCTACCAAAGTCAAAAAATCTTCATAATTGTCTACGCAACAGATTCCAGATGCACTCTGGTTCCATGGTTGGCGGAACAATACTGGTAAATTACAATTTGATTCCAAAAGATTATCTATTTTATCATCCAGCATGATATCTCCCTGCAAAAGATCTTTCCTTTTTCCCATAATAATATGATCCACTGGAAATTCAGGAAACAATTCCTGTATTTTTGCAATCCGTTCTCCCATATGTTCCGGAGCCACTGCAGTAGCAATAAACACATCTGCTTTTTCCATCAGGGAAATAAGAAACTTCCTTGCTCCATTTAAAGCCGGCTGAGTATTATAAAAGAAATCTGTATTAAAATAATCCATCCTTTGATCGATCTCTTTTCCAAGAATTCCCCAGTCAGTAATTTCAGAAAGATCATACTTGTTCCCAGTGGCTGCAGATAGAAGATGCAATGCATATTCATTACAGGACATCAATACATCATCCGCATCGCAGACCACTTTTAGTTTCCTATAAGTATTTTTATAAACCATCGTATTTCCTCCTTTATTCTAAACTTATTTTTCATAACTAATATGTAATTTTAAAAAATTTCATATAAAAATGGCGCACATTTCTTAAATTCTTACATATTAAGTCTGTAAATATGGTTAAGAAAGAAGGTGTTCATTATTTCTCCCTGTAAAGTACGTTCAAATTACTATGATAATTTTCGATTCGAATTTAATGGACGAGTATTCAATAGCATAAAAAAATGTTGTACCTATTATGAAATCAGCTACAAAAACGTGATTCAAAGAAAATCTGATACTGGATGCTCAACTGAAGAATCCATACGATATTATATAGACTTAAAACGTAATAAAGCCTTTATTTTCAGAAATCGAAAATGGGATAATATTCATAATTGCTGCGTTTTTTACGGTCTAAATGAAGCTTCTGTAAAAAACACTGCTTGGAGTGATCATATTTCCATACAGGAGGCATTGGAGCGAAATATAACCTGGAAAAAAAATCATCAAATTATCTACCATGGGGAAAAATTTGCTTCTAAAACAGAATGCTGCAATAAATATGGAATTGTTCCCTGTACAATGCGAGCTTACTTAAAGAAACATCCAGAAGTTTCATTTACAAAAGCAATGTCTTTTCTCATTAGGGATAAGGAAAAAAGAAATATATTAAAAGGCAGACCTCAAGAAGTTGTTTTTCGTGATAAAATTTATGCTTCTATAAAAATATGTTGCGAAGAATACGGTTTGAGTCCTGAAGTTGTGACGCTTTATATGCGGAAGGAAAAAAATAAAAATGTAACACTTTCAAAAACAATTACTTTTCTTCTACAGCTCAAAAAAAGAAGCATCATTTTTCAAGGTAATTCTTTTTCCACCTTAGAAGAGTGTTGTAACCAATACAGCCTAGACATCAATAAGGTATTGTCCTATGTCATAAAAGACGAAATAACTTTGAATAAGGCTGTAAAACTCACAATATTAATGGATACCGCAATTGTAATTGATGGAAAAAGATATGCTTCAGTATCCGAATGCTGTAATGAATACGGAATTAACAGAAGCAGTGTAGGCAGCAGATGTACCCGGCTGCATTGTTCTGTTGAAGATTCCATTTATTATTACATAAAAAAGAAGCAAAAAGAAAAGAAGTTGGAGCCTATTGAATATAATGGGGTAGAATATCCAAGTATGACAGCATGCTGTCATGCTTATGGAATTTCTCCATCAACAGTTACTACTTACATGAATAAGCATGGCTGTAAGATGAACGACGCATTAAAAAATTGTATAACAAATAAACAAAATCGAAAAAATTCTTTCTTTGTTTTTGACGGCAGGCAATATAAATCACTGGTAGAATGCTGCAAAAAACTGGGGATAAATAAATCTAGTGTAGTTTCCAGAAAACACCGATTGAACTGTTCCTATGATGAAGCTATTAATCACTTTTTACACCAAAAAAGCGGAGAGGTATGATTATGATTAAAAAAGAAAAACAAACAAATGTTGAAGAATCAAAAATCCTGATTTCTGTAAAAGAAGCTTGTGAATACACTGGACTCTCTGAAAAAACAATGAGATCTTTGATGCGTAATAATGGCTTTATGATCCGAATCGGACGAAGAACACTTATTCATAAAGACCGATTTGAAAAATGGCTTATTAAACAAACAGACAGATTGTAGTAAACCACAGAATATTTTATCGTAATCCAGGTGAATACCCCTCTAAGTGTTAACATAGGCGTTTGGTGAGTTCACTTGGCTATAATCAATATGGCAGCAAAAGTCAGAATCTTCATGATTCTGACTTTTGGTTATTTATGCGTTATAAGGGCTATACAAATACTTCTGCCATAGAAATGGTAGTTCAACAAAAAATCAGTTCAGCAGATATTGGATTGTAAAATCATGTCTTGAAACTCCTTTTGGGGCATGTTATTATACTGTCGAGCTGTGTTTTAGGAGAAAAACATGGGAAAAGGAATAAACGGAAAGGAATTAGGAAAAGGAATACGCCAGCGTAAAGATGGCAGATATGAAACTCGAATATACAATCAAGGCACAAGAAAATACGTATCTTTGTATGCAACAAACCTTCAAAAGCTAAAAAAAACACGGAGTGCATATTTGGAAGGCAAAAGTTATGGAATCGCAGGTTATGATCTCAGTATAACTGTATCCCAGTGGTACAACAAATGGATGGAACTTTACGTTATCCATAGTAAGAAAAATACTACTATTAACAATTACGTCAATGGATATGAAAGGATAAGGGAGTATATTGGATACTTCAAGATGATTGAGGTAAAACCTGATAATATTCTCAGTGTAATCAAAAGTTTACGGAATGAAGGCTATAAACGTGCCACTATCGTTCATTCACTTACAATATTGAAACTGATGTTCCAAAAAGCTTTTGATAGTAAAATGATACCATCAAATCCAGTCCAGGATATAAAATTACCTGCCAGGGATTATGCACCGGCATCAAATGATGTTGAAAAAGATCTGCAGTGCATAAGTGTAACTCAATCAGAAACTTTTTTTAAGGCATGTAAAGATACAAGATATTATGAACTATTTTATCTATTAATACATACAGGAATGCGCATCGGGGAGGCCTGTGCTCTTACATGGACAGATATTGATTTTGATAATAAATTAATTCATATCAATAAAACTCTGAACCAGGTTTCCATATATTATGACAATGATGGAAATCCTCTTCCGGAACATAAATTTGTTATACAGATAACGACCCCGAAACAAACCAAAAGCTGCAGAAATGTTCCTTTGTCAGAACAAGTTTCAGAAGCACTTCTCATGTGGAAAGCAAAACAAACGGCTGATAAAAAGCAATGTAAGCACTGGGGAGACGAAAACAGTTTACTAACGATGTATCCAGATCTGGTATTTACCACCTGCAACGGCAAAGCATATACGCCTAACGATGCAAGTAAAGAATGTAGAAGAATCATGGATAAAATAAATGCAAATGAAAAAAAACTTGCTGAACTGGAAAAGAGAATGCCTGTGCTGTTAAATATTCATCCTCACATGTTCCGGCACACATTTATTACACGCTGCATACAGTCAGGAATTCCCGCAGAAACTACTGCCAAAATAGTAGGCCATGCAGATATAAAGATGACGCATTATTATACCCATATTGAGGATGAATTTATGAAAAAGGAATATGCAAAGTTCTCAGAAAACTATACAGAAGAAAGAGGAAATTAAATTGCCAACAGAAAAACCAACCCAGAATACCAGTTCGAACACAGATATGGGTAATATATGGGTCAAATCGGCCTCAGCGAAGCCTGAAACCCGCATAAACACAGGGGTTTTGGCCGATATTCCCAAGTTATCACCGATGATGAGGGAATACTGTAAAACTAAGGAAGAGTACAAGGACTGTGTCCTTTTTTACAGATTGGGCGACTTTTATGAAATGTTCTTTGATGATGCCATCATGGTTTCAAAGGAACTGGAACTAACCCTCACCGGAAAGGACTGCGGACTGGAAGAACGGGCACCTATGTGCGGGATTCCCTTTCATGCAGCAGAAACCTACATAAACCGTCTGATCGAGCGTGGACATAAAGTGGCCATCTGTGAACAGGTGGAAGATCCAAAGCTTGCCAAAGGACTGGTAAAGCGTGCAGTAATACGGATCGTTACACCTGGCACTACACTGGACGCACAGGCCTTGGATGAAACAAAGAATAATTATCTTATGTCTATTGTTTCTATTGAAGACCATTTTGGTTGTGCCATTGCAGATGTTACTACCGGCGACTGTTTCCTCACGGAAGTAGATAAGCCTCAGAAGCTGTTGGATGAAATCAATAAATTTGTACCTGCTGAGATCATCTGTAACGATGCATTTTATATGAGCGGAATAGATACAGATGACCTGAAGAATCGACTGGGAATCTGTATTTTTTCTCTGGATTCATGGTATTTTGACGATGAATCCTGTAAACGCGTATTAAAGGATCATTTTCACGTGAATACGCTGGATGGCCTTGGGATTGCAGATTATGAAAGCGGCGTCATTGCCGCTGGTTCGCTTTTTCTTTATCTGAAAGAGACACAGAAGACAGCTTTATCCCAAATGACCAGTATTCATCCCTACACTGCTGAGAAATATATGCTGATCGACAGTTCCAGCCGCCGCAATCTGGAGCTTGTGGAAACCCTGCGTGAAAAGCAGAAGCGGGGATCCCTTTTATGGGTACTGGACAAAACCCGGACAGCTATGGGGGCAAGGACGCTTCGCTCTTATGTGGAGCAGCCGCTGATCGATGTAGATGAGATCAACAACCGGCTTATGGCAGTGGAAGAGCTGAAAGAAAAGCCTATGCTGCGTGATGAGATCCGTGAATACCTGAATCCAATTTATGATCTGGAACGACTGATCAGCCGGATCAGTTATAAATCAGCAAATCCCAGAGATTTGGTAGCCTTTGCATCCTCTTTGGAGATGATCCCCTATATCAGGCAGATCCTGAAGGATTTTGATGCTCCTATCATAAAGAGGATTTACGAAGATATGGATGATCTGGAAGATGTAACAGGCCTGATCAAAAGTGCCATTATCGAAGATCCACCACTTGCCCAGAAGGAAGGCGGCATCATCCGGGAAGGATATAATCCGGATGTAGATAAATTCCGCACAGCCCGTACGGATGGCAAGAAATGGCTGGGAGAACTGGAAGCAAGAGAGCGGGAGCGTACCGGGATCAAATCCTTAAAGATCAAATATAACCGAGTATTCGGATATTCTCTGGAAGTAACCAATACCTTTAAAGATCTTGTGCCTGAGAATTACATCCGCAAACAGACCCTGGTAAATGCCGAGCGCTACATTACACAGGAATTAAAAGACCTGGAAGATGTGATCCTTGGTGCAGAGGACAAGCTTTATGCTTTGGAATACCAGCTGTTTTCTGATGTAAGGGATAAAGTTGGAAATGAAGTGGTACGTATCCAGCGTACTGCCAAGGCTGTAGCCGCCCTGGATGTTTTTGCATCTCTTGCACTTGTAGCAGAACGGAATAATTATGTGCGCCCCAAGGTAAGCGAAAATGGGATCATTGACATTAAAAACGGACGCCATCCAGTGGTGGAACGTGTGATTGAAAATGACATGTTTATTGCCAATGATACTTTCCTGGACAATCATAAAAAGAGGATCTCCATTATTACCGGCCCTAATATGGCGGGTAAATCCACTTATATGAGACAGACTGCACTGATCGTGCTGATGGCACAGATTGGCTGCTTTGTTCCAGCTCAGAAAGCCTCCATCGGGATTGTTGACCGGATATTTACCAGAGTGGGGGCTTCTGATGACCTGGCCAGCGGTCAAAGTACCTTTATGGTAGAGATGACAGAGGTTGCCAATATCCTGCGGAATGCAACCTCCAAAAGTCTGCTGATCCTGGATGAGATTGGAAGAGGAACCAGCACCTTTGATGGGCTGGCAATTGCCTGGGCTGTGATCGAGCATATCAGCAATACAAAACTGTGCGGTGCAAAAACGCTGTTTGCCACTCATTACCATGAGCTTACCGAACTGGAAGGCAAGATCTCAGGTGTGAATAACTACTGTATTGCAGTCAAAGAAAAGGGGGACGATATTGTATTCCTCCGAAAGATCGTAAAAGGGGGAGCTGATAAAAGTTATGGTATCCAGGTAGCCAAGCTTGCCGGCGTACCGGAGCCTGTGATCCAGCGTGCCAAAGAACTGGTAGAAGAACTAAGCGATGCAGATATTACAGCCGCAGTAAAGGATCTTACAGCCCCAAAGAAAAAACAGAAAGTTGTTTATGATCAGGTAGATATGGCACAAATGTCTTTATTTGATACAGTACAGGATAATGATATCATTGAGGAATTAAAATCCATAGACATCGGAAATCTGACTCCTATGGAAGCGTTGAATACACTTTACAATCTTCAGAACAAGATCAAGAACAGATGGTGATAAATATTGAGAAAAATAGCAGTTTTAGATAAACATACCATAGATAAGATCGCAGCCGGAGAAGTGGTGGAGCGCCCTTCTTCCGTAGTAAAGGAGCTTGTAGAAAATGCCATTGATGCAGGTGCTACTGCTGTGACGGTTGAGATTGCAGACGGTGGGAAACGGCTGATCCGCATCACAGACAATGGAAGCGGCATGGAAGCAGATCAGGTTCCGGTTGCGTTTTTAAGTCATGCCACCAGCAAAATTGAAAAAGTAGAAGATCTGGAAAACATTGCCTCTCTCGGATTCCGTGGAGAGGCTCTTTCCAGTATTGCAGCAGTTTCTCAGGTGGAACTGATCACAAAAACTCCGTCTGCATTAAGCGGAGTCCGTTATGTGATCGAAGGAGGAGCAGAGCGATCTATGGAAGAAATGGGTGCTCCGGAAGGTACTACATTTCTTGTAAGAAATCTGTTTTATAATACGCCTGCCAGAAGCAAATTCCTGAAATCCGATGCAGCAGAAGGAAATTACATTTCTTCATTAATGGAGCAGCTGGCACTTTCCCACCCGGAGATCTCATTTAAATATATTCAGAATAAGCAGGTTAAGCTGCATACTTCCGGAAATTATAATGTTAAAGATGTGATCTATAATGTTTATGGACGGGATATTGCCCGGGCGCTTTTAGAGGTATCTTACGAAAATGATTTTCTGAAGATCCAGGGATATGTGGGAAAGCCTGAAATATCCAGAGGCACCCGTTCTTTTGAAAACTATTATATTAATGGCAGATATGTAAAAAATAATATTATTGCAAAAGCAATAGAAGATGCTTATAAAGGCTTTCTTATGCAGCACAAATTTCCATTTGTCTCTCTTCATATCCAGATGACAGGAAATGATCTGGATGTTAATGTTCATCCAAGAAAAATGGAAGTCCGTTTTGCAAGAGGACCTGAAGTATATGATTGCATTTATGAAGCAGTGAGAAATGTACTGACTCACAGGGAAATGATCCCAAAGGTCTCACCAGGTCCTGAGGAAACTGCTGCCAAAGCAAAAACAATCGTAGAACGAAAAGACATTCCTGAGCCCTTTGAAACAAAAAGGCTGACTCAGATGCAGCAAAATATACATCCGGTTGTTCAGAAGGATCGACTTTATGAAGAACTTCCGGTTTATAAAAGCAACACATTTACAAAAGCAGAAGAAGCTCTTTTCAGCGGAAATCTCCATAAAGAAGAATCATCTGCAAATACAACCGATCCTATTGACAAGCAGGAGCCGAAAATACAGGAATCCAAAACGCAAAAAATGAAAACGCAGGAAATATCTGATTCAGCCATAAATATTTCAGCCCACAAAACATTGGAATCGGAAATCCTAAAGCAAGAGCAGGAGGCTCCTAAACAACTGGAGTTGTTTGAGGAAAAGCTGTTGGCACCTGAATCCAGAAGTCGTCACCGGCTGATCGGCCAGCTGTTTGAAACCTATTGGCTGGTAGAATTTGATGATCGTTTTTTCATCATTGACCAGCACGCCGCCCATGAAAAAGTAAATTACGAACGTTTTGTAAAACAATTTAAAGAACAGGAAACACATTCCCAATATCTTAGCCCTCCGCTGATCGTAAGCCTTAGTCTGGAAGAGGAAGCAAGTCTTTTGGCAAACCGGGAGTTTTTTGAAAAAGCAGGATTTGAGATCGAGCCCTTTGGCGGCCGTGAATATAGTATCAGCGCAGTACCGGCAGACCTGTACGGATTTTCCGAGGAAGATCTTTTCCTGGAAATGCTAGATAACCTGGCAGGAGAAGGGGAAAAGGATGCATTGAATATTTTTGCAGCAAGGCTAGCTACTATGGCCTGCAAATCAGCAGTGAAAGGAAATAACAAACTGTCCTTCCAGGAGGCTGACCAGCTGATCGACCAGCTGCTGACTCTTAACAATCCTTATCATTGTCCTCATGGCCGGCCAACCATCATTTCCATGACAAAAACAGAGATAGAAAAGAAATTTAAGAGGATCATATAATGAAGCAGCCTTTACTGGTTTTAACCGGCCCTACTGCTGTAGGAAAAACAAAATTGTCCATCGCCCTTGCCAAGGCAATCGGCGGTGAGATCATTTCCGCAGATTCTATGCAGGTGTATCGGCATATGGATATCGGCTCTGCCAAAATCACTCCCAGCGAAATGGATGGTGTGCCCCATTACCTGGTAGATGTACTGGAACCGGATGAAGAATTTCATATTGTAAAATTTCAACAGATGGCAAAAGAAGCCATGTCTCAGATTTATGCAAATGGACATATTCCTATTTTGGTAGGTGGAACCGGATTTTACATCCAGGCAGTTACAAGAGATATTGATTTTACCCAGGCACAGTGTGAAGACGATTATCGCAAAGAACTGGAGCAGATGGTACAGGAAAAAGGCAGTCATTATCTGCACCAGATGCTGAAAGAGGTAGACCCTGTAAGCGCAGAAGAGATCCATGAAAATAACGTAAAACGGGTCATCCGGGCACTGGAATTTTATCATCAGAATAAAACTCCTATCTCCAGCCATAATCAGGAGCAAAAAGAGAGGAGCAGCCCGTACAATCTGGCGTATTTTGTATTGAATGCGCCAAGAGAGCTTTTGTATCAGCGGATTGATGCCCGCGTAGACGAAATGCTTGCAAACGGACTTGTAAAAGAAGTGGAAAACCTTCAGAAAATGGGCTGCCATAAGGGAATGGTTTCCATGCAGGGGCTTGGATATAAAGAAATCCTTGCATACCTTGAAGGTGAATATCCATTAGATGAAGCATTATGTATTCTGAAAAGAGATACAAGGCATTTTGCCAAAAGACAGTTGACCTGGTTCCGCAGAGAACAGGATGTGATCTGGGTCAACAAAGATCAATTTGCTTATAATGACCAGGAAATATTAAATTACATGCTTTCATGCTGTAAAGAAAGAGGAATATTATGAAAGAGCTTTATGAACAGCTGGGGATTTCTTCCAGAGTTTATGATTTTTGCCACGAAATAGAAGAAAGTTTAAAAGAACGTTTTATACAGTTTGATAAAACAGCAGAATATAACCAGATGAAAGTGCTTCTGGCCATGCAGAAAAATAAAGTAAGTGAAGAATGCTTTGGTTCTTCCTCAGGTTATGGTTATAACGATCATGGACGTGATACCCTGGAAAAGGTATATGCTGATACTTTTCATACAGAAGCAGCCCTTGTACGGCCACAGATCGCCTGTGGCACTCATGCTCTGGCAATTGCCCTTTTTGGAAATCTTCGGCCCGGAGATGAGCTTTTAGCCCCGGCCGGAAAACCATATGATACATTGGAGGAAGTGATCGGGATCCGTCCTTCCAAAGGCTCACTGAAGGAATACGGGGTATCTTACCGTCAGGTAGATCTTTTGCCGGATGGTACCTTTGATTATGAAAATATCCGTAAGTCTATTAACGAAAAAACAAAGCTTGTTGCGATCCAGCGCTCCAAAGGATATCAGACAAGACCTTCTTTTTCTGTAAAGCAGATCGGAGAACTGATCGCTTTTGTAAAATCCATAAAACCGGATGCAATCTGTATGGTAGACAACTGTTATGGTGAATTTGTAGATACCATTGAGCCAAGTGATGTAGGGGCAGATATGATGGTGGGTTCCCTGATCAAGAATCCAGGCGGCGGACTTGCACCTATCGGCGGTTATATTGCAGGCACCAGGGAATGTGTGGAAAATGCTTCTTACCGTATGACATGTCCTGGCCTTGGTATGGAGGTAGGTGCTACCTTAGGAGTAAACCGGTCATTTTACCAGGGATTTTTCCTGGCACCTATGGTAACAAAAGGTGCATTAAAAGGTGCTGTGTTTGCTGCCAATATTTATGAACGGCTTGGTTTTCCGGTTGTTCCGGATTCCAAAGAGCCCAGACAGGACATTATCCAGGCTGTTACTTTAGGAACTCCGGAAGGTCTGATCGCTTTTTGCCAGGGGATCCAGGCAGCTGCACCAGTAGACAGCTATGTTTCCCCTGAACCATGGGATATGCCCGGCTATGACAGCCAGGTGATCATGGCGGCAGGTGCCTTTGTCCAGGGTTCTTCTATTGAGCTGTCTGCAGACGGTCCATTAAAACCGCCATATGCCGTATATTTCCAGGGAGGTCTTACCTGGGAGCATGCAAAGCTAGGAGTGATGATGTCTCTTCAGAAGCTTGTGGATGCAAAGCTTGTTTCTTTAAATTAAATTATTAATAATGCGATACCAGGGTCAAAGTCATTTGCTCCTGGTATCTGTCAATAATAGCTGAGGAATATTATGTCAGATGTGATAATTGTAGGTGGCGGTGCTTCCGGTTTAATAGCCTCTGTGATGGCTGCCAGAGCCGGTGCCCGTGTTACAGTGCTGGAACAAAATGATAAACCAGGAAAGAAGCTTTCCGCTACAGGAAACGGAAAATGTAATCTTACAAATCTAAGCCAGACTCCAGAGGACTACCGTGGCACTGATCCGGATTTTTCTTCTTTTGCCAGGAAAGATTTTTCTGTTTCCGATACTTTAGATTTCTTCACAGAGCTGGGTCTTTGCCCGGTAAATAAAAACAATTATATTTATCCCCGCAGCTGCCAGGCTTCCAGCGTAACAGAACTTCTATGCATGGAAGCTGCCCGGCTTGGAGTGAAAATAAAAACAAAAGAAAAGGCTACAGAGCTTCATCAGAAAAAAGGCAAATGGACCGTTTTGACAAAGACATGGCATTATGAAGCAGATGCGGTGATCCTTTCCGGAGGTTCCAGTGCATCTGCGATTGCCGGTTCTGACGGCAGCTGTTATCAGCTTGCAGCCGCACTTGGACATAAGATCATCAAGCCTTTGCCTGCACTTACAGCTTTCAAATGCAGCGGCAGCTATTTCTCCGGATGGGCAGGAGTGCGGACACAGGCAAATGTGACTCTTCTAATTGATGGAAATCCCAGGCATAGTGCAGAGGGAGAAGTACAGCTTACAGAATATGGAATTTCCGGGATTCCGGTTTTTCAGGTCAGCCGATATGGGATCCGCAGCCTCTATAATAAGGAAAAAGTGTCACTTAGCATTGATTTTCTGCCTGAAATCCAAAGTTCGGATCTGGATCGTTTCTGGGAAGATCGAAAAAAGAGATGTCCATTAAAAAATGAAAAAGAACTTCTGATCGGCCTTTTTCCTGAAAAGCTTAACAAAGTAATCTATAATTATTCAAAAAAACGCCATATAGAACTGCCCTGTTTATTAAAACGCTTTCCATTGGAAGTGTGTGGATACCTGCCCTATGAACAGGCCCAGGTATGCTCCGGCGGTGTTGATACCAGTGAAATCGATCCACATACTATGGAGTCCAGGCTATGCCCGGGATTATATTTTGCAGGGGAGCTGATGGATGTGGATGGCACCTGTGGCGGTTATAATCTTCAATGGGCCTGGTCCAGCGGTGCCTGTGCAGGGCTTCACAGTGCAGGAGTAACAGGTAGTTCTTATAAGCAGGGAGAAAACATATGATCAGAATCAGTCAGCTAAAGCTTCCTATAGGGCATACTACAACAGCCCTGGAAAAGAAAATACAAAAAGCCTTGCATCTTCAAAATCAGCCTTTTACCTATCAGATCAGAAGACAGTCTTTGGATGCAAGACATAAAGAAGACAAAAAATTTGTTTATACCATAGATGTAAAAACAGATAATGAAAACCGTACATTAAAAAAGGTTCACGATAAAAACATTACGTTAACCAACGAAAAGGCCTATTGTTTTCCTAAACCTGGGCCAGCCCCATTACACTCCAGACCTGTCATAGTTGGAAGCGGTCCTGCAGGGCTGATGTGCGCCTGGTATCTTGCGAAAGCAGGTTATGCACCTTTGCTGCTGGAACGGGGTGAGGAAGCACATCTGCGGCAGCAAAAGGTTGAAGCATTCTGGAAAAACGGCTTACTTGATCCTGACTCCAATGTTCAGTTTGGAGAAGGTGGTGCAGGTACTTTTTCTGATGGCAAACTAAATACCCTTGTAAAAGATACCTTTGGCCGTAACCAGGAGGTACTGAAGCGATTTGTGGAAGCAGGAGCAGGAGAGGAGATCCTTTACCAGCAAAAGCCTCATTTAGGCACAGACATGCTGGTTGGAATTGTAGAAAATCTCCGGAATCAGATCCAGGAAATGGGTGGAACCGTGCGGTTCAATGCAAAGGTAACGGATCTGATTTTTGAACAGGATAAGCTGCAGGCAGTAAAGGTCAATGATCAGGAAGTGATTCCTGCACAAATCTGTGTCCTTGCAATCGGCCACAGCGCCAGAGATACTTTTGGGATGCTTTATGAAAAAGAACTTTATATGGAATCCAAATCCTTTGCTGTAGGACTTCGGATCCAGCATCCCCAGTCTATGATCAATCAGGCTCTTTACGGGGAAGCCGAGAATCCTATACTTGGGCCTGCCAGCTATAAAGTGACCCATACCTGTGACAATCAAAGGGGCGTTTATTCTTTTTGTATGTGTCCAGGCGGATATGTAGTGAATGCCTCTTCAGAAGAGCAGATGCTGGCGGTAAATGGTATGAGTTATCAGGCCAGGGACAGTGAAAATGCCAACAGTGCTATTATCGTAACTGTTTCACCCGATGATTTTCCTGGAAATGATCCTATGGCAGGGATCCGGTTTCAGCGTGATCTGGAGCGTAAAGCCTGGGAAGCAGGGAAGGGAAAAGTGCCGGTACAGTTGTTTGAGGATTATCAGAAGCATCAGGAAAGCACCTCCTTTGGTCAGGTCAAGCCTTGCATCTGCGGCGCTTATACTCTTACAGATGTACGAAAGATTCTTCCTGAAGAAATCGGAGATTCTATTGAAGAAGGGATTCTGGCATTTGGTAAAAGGCTGCCCGGATTTGACAGACCGGATGCTCTTTTGTGCGGAATAGAAAGCCGTACTTCATCCCCGGTAAGGATTGTCCGGAATAAGGAATTGGAAGGAAGCAAAAGAGGGGTTTATCCCTGTGGTGAAGGTGCAGGTTATGCAGGGGGGATTACTTCTGCTGCTATGGATGGACTGAAAGTAGCAGAGGCAATTGCACGGAAGTATTCTATTCCTTCCAGTGATGCTGATAAAAACTCTTGACACAAGTAATCAAGCCCGGAGATACACTTCTGATCCTGGGGGATGACAAACAAGGAATGGCAATTCCACCAAAAGAAATGTTTGCATCATATTTTGAACAGATATTCGGAAAATAACAGTAAATTCGGATATCTGTGTAAAGGAAGGAGAAACAGGTATGCCGAAGATATTTGGGATTCCGCTGATTGGCGTGATCCAGATGGTTTTAGGGGCTGTTATATTTCTTCTGATCCGCTGGCCATTCCGGGTGCACAGGTGATCCAGGGCAAGGGTAAGACCTTGATGCCAGGCCTTATTGACTGTCATGTGCATATTCAGGGGCTGAATAACCGTTGTGAAGCAGACAGTATGGCATTTCTTAAGGATGAAGTGCCCAGGATCTTCCAGGAAAAGGTATTTCCATACGGAATCACTACCATTAAAGATTTGTGTGCTCCCAGACATTTCATCTATCAGCTTCGTGAACAGCTTCGTTCCGGAAAGCTGGAAGGTCCGGAGCTGCTGATCGTAGGTCCTAACTTCACTGCTCCGGATGGACATCCTGCCAATACACTGGGAGGAGATAATCCTTGGATCCGTAAGGAAATGGCCATTGAAGTTACCACACCAGAGCAGGTGCATGAAGGAATCTTGGAATTAAAAAAAGCCGGCGTGGATTTCCTGAAATTCACGTATCAGGGAGGCGATTACTGGTATTTTGATAAAAAGATCCCTATTGCCAAGATCAAGAAAGAGCTTATGGAGCAGATCATCCGTGAAGGCAAGGAAAACGGTTTGAAGACCACTGCCCATGTATTTTACAAAGAAGATGTACGACAGCTGCTGAAAGCAGGGATTTATGGCATTGAACATGGCGTTCTGGATGAGACTCTGGAACCGGATGATGACCTGATCCGCCTTTGGAAAGAAAGCGGTGCACACTTTGTACCTACTGTAAATGCTATGACCTATGAAAAAGATCCAGCACGTCTGACAAACAGCCTTCATAATCTGAAAGTACTTTATGACGCAGGAATCCCTATCGCCATGGGTACTGACAATATGCTGGAAATGATGGGCGGCGAGGTGGAGCATAAGGAACTTGCCTATTATGTGGAAGCAGGTTTAACCCCTATGGAAGCCATCACACTTGCAACTGGCAATGCAGCCCGGCATCTGGGGATTGAAGACCGGAAAGGTTTTGTAAAAGAAGGCATGGAAGCAGATCTGATCCTTCTTGACCAGGATCCATCCCAGGATATTTCCAATATCCAATTTATCCATCAGGTTTTCTGCAAAGGAAAGATCGTATATTCCCAGAATGTGATCCAAAGCTATGATATACCTGAATTTCATTATCCAACATCTGTGAACCAGATCCGATTGAAAAGCACAGATGGAAAGGAAGAGAAGGTTTTGGATGTTTCCGGGTATAATTCCTCTGGAAAGATCGTACAGAGAATTACCCGGGAGGGTATTCTTTGGTCTGAAGAGATCTGCCAGGCAGACAGGAACCTTTCTCTTATTTCCTGGGAATATACACGTTCTTCTGATCATACCTTCTTAAAAGCAGTCA
The DNA here is from genome assembly GCF_040929965.1 of Blautia sp. 1033sp1_1033st1_G9_1033SCRN_220408. Lineage (NCBI taxonomy): Bacteria > Bacillati > Bacillota > Clostridia > Lachnospirales > Lachnospiraceae > Blautia > Blautia sp. 1033sp1_1033st1_G9_1033SCRN_220408. The sequence continues at coordinate 29,147 of NZ_JBFKZO010000003.1, forward strand.
AAGAGAGCAGTTTTATTCATATGACAGGCACTTTTAAAGGCAAAGAGCAGGACAAACGATTCCGTATCGAAGACGGCCTGTGGTATCAGATGATGGAAATGGCTCTTCCTGCATTTCTTAAATCCAGTGAAAATGAAATCCTGCTGTATTCTATCGGTACAGGCAACAATCGGGGAGCCATGAACCTTGGTGAATTTGCCGCCAAAAAGCTGGGTATAGAGCAGATCATAGTGAATGGCAATGCCTATTCCTGTTATAAGGTAAGCCTTGTTCTTACCATGTTTTCATGGGCATGGACCGGGCTGTACTGGTATGATACACAAACAGGACAGTTGATCCAGAGTGGAGAAAAGAAAGGAAAAACTGAAAAGATTTTATACAGGATCTGTTAAGAGCAAGCCTGCAGGTATGGCATATCTGCAGGCTTGTGTATTCATTATAAGCTTCCATACTCTTTATAAAAAAGAAATTAAATTTTTTCAGAGAGTGTACATCCCCCTGTTTTTATGCTAAAATGGGTTTCGTATTCCAGAAGCTAAGGAATCATATGAAAAAATCAGATCAAATCCATACATTACCGGCACAGGGCAGACCTTACAGGATGATGGATCTGCCGCCCTCTCAGCGCCCATATGAGAAGTGCCTGAAGGATGGCCCTGGGATTCTAAGCGACAGTGAGCTGCTGGCAGTGATCCTGCGCAGCGGCACTAAAGACGCAAGTTCTCTTACGCTTGCACACGAAATACTGAATCATACAGAGAAGACTTCATTTCCCGGACTACTTGGGATCCTGCATATGTCCCTTCCGGAACTGATGAAAATAAACGGCATTGGCAAGGTAAAAGCCATCCAGCTGAAATGTATCGGGGAATTATCCAAGCGGATGGCACGTCAGGCAGCAAGACCACAGCTCTCACTGAATAGCCCGGATACAATTGCAAAGTATTATATGGAGCAGCTCAGACACGAAGAACAGGAGCTGCTTCTGTGCATGATGTTTGATACGCGCAGCCATCTTCTGGGAGAGGAGATTTTATCCAAGGGTACAGTGAACAGCACTTTGATCACCCCCAGGGAGGTATATCTTGCTGCCCTTAAATATCATGCCACCTGTATTGTGCTTGTACATAACCACCCAAGTGGGGTAACAGAGCCAAGTGCAGGAGATATACAGACAACACAGCGTATTCTCCGTGCCGGGGAAATGCTTGGTATTACTCTGCTGGATCATATTATTATCGGGGATCATACATACACCAGCCTTAGAGAAAATGGAATGATGGAATAGTTTTGTGATAAAGGGGCAGATGCATGCTTTTTGAAAAAACATACGGAATAGACCTTGGCAGCAGTTCTGTAAAGGTATATTCTCTGATCAGAAATAAAAGTTATTTAGAGAAAAATATGATCGCATCCAAAGGACGCAGGATCATTGCTGTTGGTAATGAAGCATATGAGATGTTTGAGAAAGCACCTGTGGGTATTTCCGTAACTTCCCCTATGTCTTTTGGTATGATTGCCAACCTGGAATTGCAGGAGATCGTATTATATAGTATGATGCGCAGGATCGATAAGATCCTTGGGATCGGTTCAGTAATGTATTTTGCCGTTCCACTGGATATGACGGCCATTGAAAAAAGAGCCTATTACCAAGTAGCAAACGGGCATTGGCTTCGTAAAAACCGGGTTTATATGGTAGAAAGCCCCATTGCAGACGCTATTGCCATGGGGGTTGATATTGAGAAGAATGAGGGCAGTATGATCGTAAACATTGGTGCCCAGACGACCCGTTTTTCTATTATTACCGGGGGCAAGATCATTATCAGCCGTAAGATCCCAATTGGAGGCAGGCAGATGAATGAAGCTATCTGCAGTGAAGTGCGCAAGCGGTATAACCTTCAGATCGGTACACGTACAGGCAAGCGTCTGAAGATTGTTATGGGACGTCTTTCGGATCAACGTAAAGAAGCCAGGAAAGTAGTTGGGATCGACAGTGTTTCCGGGCTTCCAAGGGAAGAGATCATCTCTGCCTATGTGGTAAATGACGGGATCATGAACTGTGTGAACGAGATAGCTGCTGAAATGAAAACATTTCTTGAGCGTACTCCGCCCCAGATCACTTATCATGTGGCAAAAGAGGGTATTTACCTTACAGGCGGCAGCACCAGGGTTCCATACATAGACCAGTATCTTGCCAGCTATACCGGATTTGCTTTTAATCTGTCACCTCTGTATGAGAATTCAGCAGTGACAGGTCTTGAAAAAATCATGAAGAACAGAGAACTTCGTAAATGGGCACAGCCCATTAAACAGAGAAAATTGTAATTTAGGGGATATATAGTAAATGAAAAACCTGAAAAGGAAAATCCATTTTCGGATCAATCTGAAAAGTAAACATCTGCTTGCAGTTATGACCTTGTTTTGCGTAAGCTGCATTGTAGCCACATTTGCATCCGGTGCTGCCACAGCTCCTTTACAGGAAGCAGCAGGACTTGTGGTAGTTCCCTTTGAGAAAAGCATTAACAGGATCGGGCAGCTTTTGTCTGTCACAAGACAAAGCCTGAAGGATAAGCAGGAGCTGATCAGTGCAAATGAAGAGCTTCAAAGCCAGATCGATAACCTGACTCAGCAGAACAACAAGCTGATCCAGGATCAGGGAGAACTTCTCCGTTTGCGGGAATTGTATAAGCTTGATGCTGAATATGCAGATTATCCCAAGGTTGCTGCCAGGATCATTTCCAAAGATCCTGGGAACTGGTACGATACGTTTATGATCAATAAAGGCTCCAATGACGGGATCCGTGTAGATAATAATGTGATCGCAGGAAAGGGGCTGGTTGGGATCGTAACAGAAGTGGGCCCCGGATGGGCTACGGTACGTTCTATCATTGATGACAGCAGCAGTGTAAGTGCCATGACTGTCAGCACCTCTGATAATTGTGTTATTACCGGTGACCTGGAACTGATCGATGAAGGCAAGCTTCGTTTTGAACAGCTTTACGATCAGGAAAATAAAGTTACTGCCGGAGAGCGGATCGTTACCTCTAACATCAGTGAGAAATACGTTGAAGGTCTTTTTATTGGCTATGTAAATGATGTGGAGCAGGACAGCAACAATCTGACAAAGACAGGCACGATTGTTACACCTGTAGATTTCCAGCATCTTAAGGATGTTTTTGTGATCACAGTAAACAAACAGGATTCCATACAGCAGGAGGCTTCCAGTGAAGAGTAAGATTGTATGGTTTATTACCATCATTATATGCTTTTTATTGCAGTGTACCATTCTGAATCTGATATCCATTGGATCCATTACCCCTAATCTGATGCTGATCCTTACCGTTTCCATGGGACTTATGCGTGGACGGAAAATGGGCTTGTGGACCGGATTTTTCTCCGGGCTGCTGGTGGATCTTTTTTATGGATCCTTATTCGGGTTTTATGCACTGATCTATATGTATATTGGTTTTTTCAGCGGGTATGCCCACAGAATCTATTATGATGATGATATTAAGGTACCTATGGTGCTGGCTGCTGTGGGAGATATTCTTTATAATTTTGCTGTTTATGGCCTGCAATTCCTTCTTAGGGGCAGGCTGGGACTTCATACCTATCTGTTCCGGATCATTTTGCCGGAAGCAGCCTATACCGTATTTTTGACCCTGATCGTATACAGGGTATTCCGTTTTATCAATTATCGATTTATGGATATTGCAAGGAAAGAAAGTGAGTCAATGTGGGTAATAAAATAAAACGATTTTTCAAAAAAATAAGCATAAAAAGAACAACTGTATTGGCCCTGGTATTTATTTTTATGGGCTGCATCCTGGTCCGCAGGCTTTTTGACCTGCAGATCATTCAGGGAGAAGATTATATCAATAAGTTTCAGACAAGAACCACCAAAAACCGTGTTTTAAAAAGTACTCGTGGCAATATACTGGACAGAAACGGGGAGATCATCGCTTCCAATGTCCTGTCTTATTCCCTTACCTTTGAGGATAATGGCACATATAATACCACCAGGGAAAAGAACCTTACCCTGAACGGCATCGCCTATCAGGTACTGAAAATCCTTAAGAAAAACGGAGACAGTCTGTCCAGCAGTTTCCATATCTATATAGATGAGAATGGAAAATATGCCTTTGATGTAGATGAAGGCTTTACTTTAAACCGTTTTAAAGCAGATATTTATGGTCATCCGCTGATCGATGACCTTACAGAAGAAGAAAAAAATGCCACAGCAGCAGATATGGTGGCATTTCTTGGTGGGTCTAAAAGTGGGGGATTCTCCATTGTTCTTGAAGGAGACAATGCCTATACAGAAGAAGAGTTATCTTCCCATGGGCTGCCTTCCCAGCTGACAAAAGAGGAGATCCTTGAGATTGCCATTATCCGTTATGAACTGAATACAAACAGCTATAAGAAATATATGCCGGTTACCATTGCAACAAATGTAAGTGAAGAATCGGTAGCCGCTATCATGGAAAACAAAACTTCCTTTCAGGGAATCGAAGTAGTGGATGACTCCATACGTAAATATGTTGACGAAGAAAGCATGGGACCTATCCTTGGTTATACAGGAAAGGCATCTGCTGAAGAGCTGGAATCACTCCGCAAACAGAATCCGGATTATTCCAGTGATACTATTATAGGAAAGGCCGGTCTGGAACAGTATATGGAGCTGACTTTGCAGGGTACAGATGGCCATGAGACCGTTTCGGTTGATAATCTTGGAAAAGTATTGAAGATTGATGAGAATACAAGGGTGGCTCCGATTGCAGGAAATGATGTACAGATCACCATAGACACAGACTGGCAGTCCGGTATTTATGAGATCTTGAAGCAAAGGGTGGCAGGTATTCTTCTTTCCAAGATTGAAGCATCCAAGACCTTTGACTTTGAAGGGATCAAAAACGCCAGCCAGATACGGATCCCTATTTATGATGTTTACAATGCACTGGTGGAAAACAGTGTGATCGATATTAATAAATTTCAGAACGAAAACGCCTCTGATATAGAAAAAAACTTATATGCCAAATTTCAACAAAAGCAGCAGCAGGTTTTTGATATAATAGACAGCAGGCTTACAGGAGACAATCCACCAGCTTACAAGGATGAAGATGTTCAGATACAGGCATACCTTTCCTATATCTGTAATGACATGCTGCGTGATACCTTAAAGATCATCAAAAGTGATGCTGTAAACACATCTGATGACACTTACAAAGCCTGGGTAACGGATGAAAGTATCAGTCTGAAGGATTATCTTACTTATGCTACCAGTCAGAACTGGATCGATATTTCCAAGATTTCCCCGGAAGGAGAGTACCTGGATTCAGCAGAAGTATACCGCAGTCTTACCGATTATATTATTGATTATCTGAAAACAGACACCGGATTTTCAAAGCTGCTGTATAAGTACATGCTTCAGGAAGATACCATTTCCGGTCAGGAGCTTTGCCTGGTGCTTTATGAGCAGGGGATCCTGTCCAAGGATGACGGTATGTACGAAAGTCTTGCTTCCGGATCTATGGGTGCATATGATTTTATGGTCAGCAAGATTTCCACTTTGGAGATCGAGCCTGCACAGCTGGCACTTGAACCATGTTCTGCATCTGCAGTACTGGTAGATGTACACACAGGGAAGGTTCTTGCCTGCGTTACTTATCCAGGATATGACAATAACCGTCTTACAAATAACATGGATACGGATTACTACACCAAGCTTGCACTGGATGAGTCCAGCCCATTCTTTAACAAGGCAACCCAACAGACTACTGCGCCTGGTTCTACCTTTAAGCTGGTTTCCACCATTGCAGGCATGATGGAAGGTGTGATCGATGACAGCACTTATTTTGACTGTACTGGATCTTTTGATTATGTTACACCGCCCATCAACTGCTGGAATACTTATGGACATGGTGCACTGGATATCCGCAGTGCCATTGAGCAGTCCTGTAACTATTATTTCAGTATGATCGGATTCCAGCTTGGTAAGGTTGGTGATAACCAGTTTTCTGAGAATCAGAGTCTGTCAAAGCTGAAGGAATACGCTTCCTTGTTAGGACTGGATCAGAAGAGTGGGATTGAGCTTTCAGAAGCAACACCGCAGGTATCCAACCAATATGCAGTTCCGTCTTATATCGGACAGGGTACGAACCTTTATACTACAGTAGGCCTTGCCAGATATGCGGCAGCTCTTGCCAATTCAGGAACTGTATTCCAGCTGTCTCTTCTTGACAATGTAAAGGATGCGTCCGGCCAGACTCTGCAGACTTATGATCCGGTTGTCCTTAACAACCTTACAGAGATCCCACAGAATGTGTGGGACGATATCCATGACGGTATGTACAGGGTAGTACAGACCCACAATCAGTTTAATGGACTGGGCATGGCTGTATCCGGAAAGACAGGAACAGCTGAGGTGGATTATTACCATCCCAATCATGGCCTTTTTATTGGCTATGCACCGTCCACAGATCCTAAGTATGCTATATCCGTGCGTATTGCAAACGGATATACCTCTGGTAATGCATGTTTGATTGCTAATGATATTTTTAAATACATTTTTGAACTTGCTGATAAAGAATCCATTATCACAGGTATGGCTTCCAGCGATACAAGTGATGTTTCAAATGACTAAAGAGACCACCAGAAAGTTGGAACAATTTGTTTAGGAGGATTCATTGAAATGAGTGAAGTTATTGTGATCACTTCCGGTAAAGGAGGTGTAGGCAAGACGACCACAGTTGCAAATATCGGTACCGGTCTTGCCATGCTAGGCAAAAAGGTAGCAGTGGTAGACACAGATATAGGCCTTCGGAATCTGGATGTGGTTCTGGGTCTTGAGAACCGGATCGTATATAATCTTGTAGATGTGGTGAATGGCAGCTGCCGTCTGCGGCAGGCCTTGATCCGGGACAAGCGTCACCCGGAGCTGTATCTTCTTCCTTCTGCTCAGACAAAGGATAAGACAGCCGTTTCACCGGAGCAGATGATCAAGCTGACCCAGGAATTACGGGAAGAATTTGATTATGTTCTTCTTGATTGTCCGGCAGGTATTGAGCAGGGATTCAAAAACGCCATTGCAGGTGCAGACAAGGCTATTGTGGTTACTACTCCTGAAGTTTCTGCTATCCGTGATGCAGACCGGATCATCGGTCTTCTGGAAGCTGGCGATATCCGTGATATTCGGCTGATCATTAACCGCCTGCGTCCGGATATGATCGCTAGGGGTGATATGATGTCTGTGGATGATGTTCTTGAGATCCTGGCTGTAGATCTTCTGGGTACGATCCTGGATGACGAGCAGATCGTAGTGGCTACCAATCAGGGAGAGCCTTTGTCAGGTAAGAATTCCCAGGCAGAGGAAGAATACCAGAATATCTGCAAACGTATTCTTGGGGAAGATATTCCTTTTGTTACCATTCGTCAGAAAAAGGGCATGTTCAGCAGACTTGGCAGTATATTCAAAAAATAATAACAGGCATATATGAGGAGGATCTCTTACATGAAATCCATTTTGCGTGAAAAACGGCGTTCAGCCGGGTATGCCAGAGATCGTATGAAGCTTCTTCTGATCTCTGAACGTATTGAATGCTCTCCGCAAATGATAAAAATGCTTCGCAGTGATCTGATACATACAGTAAAAAAATACGTAGTGGTAGAAGAAGATCAGGTCAGGGTCAAGATTTCCAAAGATCCGGCTGTGATCATGGCATATATTCCTGTACTTACGAAAAAGGACTGATAATAACATATGATTAAACAATATAAACTTCGCTTTTATAATTTCAGACTTGTACTGCTCCTGATTGCCATCAGTTCCATAGGAGTTGTACTTGTGACCAGTGCCAGGGCAGATTTGAGAAACAAGCAGCTGGTTGGTCTGATTCTTGGATTGGTTGTTATGGTGGTTCTGTCTCTCATGGATTATTCCTGGATCCTTAATTTCCAGTGGATCATGTATGGGGTTAATATTGTTATGCTTTTAGGAGTCCGGCTGTTCGGATCCAATGCAGGTGGTGCTACCAGATGGCTTCAGATCGGCGGATTCCGTTTCCAGCCTACTGAGCTTTCCAAGATTATTATTATTTTGTTCTTTGCGAAGTTTTTTATGGATCATGAGGAAGATCTGAATACATTAAAAGTTCTTGCAGAAGCAGCTGTCCTTCTTGCTATCCCACTAGTGCTGATCTATGCACAGCCGGATATGAAGAATACCATTATGGTTACTTTGGTTTTTTGTATTCTTTTATATATGGCCGGGCTTCGGTACCGGATCATAGGAGGGGCAATTCTGATCGCAATACCTTTGATTATTATTTTTCTTTCCATCGTTGTGCAGCCGGATCAGAAGCTGATCCAGGATTATCAGAGAAAGCGAATTATGTCCTTCCTGTATCCTGAAAATGAAGAATACTCTGAAAATATTGAACAGCAGAATAATTCAAAAACAGCCATTGCTTCAGGAGAGCTTGTAGGGAAAAAGCTTACAGGTGATGACAGCACATCCTCTGTAAATGAGGGAAACTTTGTTGCAGAGAACCAGACTGACTTTATTTTTGCAGTAGCAGGAGAGGAGTATGGTTTTATCGGCTGTACAGTGGTCGTATGTCTGTTAATGGCCATTGCATTGGAATGTATCAGGATGAGTCTTCGTGCAAAGGATATGGCAGGCAGGATCCTTTGCTGCGGTATTGGCAGTATTGTGGCCTTGCAAAGCTTTCTGAATATCTGTGTAGCCACAGGACTTGCTCCCAATACAGGTACGCCTCTTCCCTTTGTAAGCTATGGCCTGACTTCACTGATCAGTCTTTATATCGGAATGGGAATTGTTCTGAATGTAGGTCTTCAGAGCAGTGCATACAATAAAGAAATCCAAAGAAAAGAAATATATGAGAAAGAGGAATACTTATGACATCAGCTAAACCAAGAAGAACGGTAAATAACAAAGCAGCCAGATTAAAAAAAATGCGCCGCAGGCGGATCCGTCATACCATTCTTCTGGTTTTATTATTGATCGCAGTTGTTGGAGGCGGAGTTTTTGCTATTTATACTTTACGTGGCGGTTCCTTAAGTACACCGGTAATCCCTTTTCAAGCGTCCAATGAATTTAGTTCTTCTGTCACAGCCAGAGATTCCCTGAAAGGGAATGGTTTTGCCAAGGATCTGGTAGTTTCAGCTCAGGATACACCTCTTGACGGAGTGGCATTGGAAACTGACCAGAAGGGGCTTTTATTCGATCTTGCAAACAATAAAGTACTATTTGCAAAGGGTGCATATGAAAGAGTTTATCCTGCCAGTATTACTAAGATCATGACTGCCATGCTTGCCTTGAAATACGGCAATATGGACGAAACGGTTACCATTACCCAGGAAAATGTTACATTGGAGGATGGTTCCCAGGTCTGTGGGTTTGGCGCAGGAGATAAGGTTACTATGGGACAGCTGGTACGGTGTCTTCTGGTATATTCCGGTAATGACGCTGCGTCAGCCATAGCAGAACATATTGGAGGCACAACCGATAATTTTGTTGATATGATGAACAGCTATGCTGCACAGCTGGGCTGTACAGGAACTCATTTTTCCAACCCTCATGGTCTTCAGGACGAGAACCATTATACAACTCCTTATGATATTTACCTGATGCTGAAGGAGGCAATGAATTATCCTTCCTTTACAGAGATCACGCAACTTCCTTCCTATACAGTAGAATATACAAAAGCGGATGGCTCCACTATGAGTACTGTGCTTGAAGCTACAGACCATTATCTTACAGGGGAAGCTGCAACACCTAAGGATGTAAAGATCCTTGGTGGAAAAACAGGAACTACCAGCCTGGCAGGCAACTGTCTGGCCCTTCTTTGCCAGAATGCATATGGACAGCCATTTGTATCCATTGTAATGGGAGCTTCTTCCAAGGAACTGCTTTACCAGGAAATGTCTTCTCTTTTACAGCATATTAACTAAACAGGTACGTTGCCCACAGGAGGCATTACCATAATCTTATACCAGGATCAAAAAGTCACCTTATGCCAGGCATGATGCATTGCATGAGGTGGCTTTTTCAGACCACAAAATAATTTCTTATAATCTGTAACATTTTACAGACTGGATTGTTATATAAGTAGAATACAAACAATAAAGAAAGCACTGCAGGCAGGTAAAGCATGGATAAAAAGATATTGGAAGAAACATATCAAAAATTTCAAAAAGAATTATATCTGTACCTGTTTTCCTTATGCCAGAACAGACAGCTGACAGAAGACCTCCTTCAGGAAACCTTTCTGAAAGCCTTATTGTCCCTTTCGGACAGTCATGGAAATATACGGGCGTGGCTGTACGCAGTGGCAAGAAATCTGTTTTACAATCATCAGAAAAAGGCAAAACAGGAGGTACTGTCTGAAGATATTTCAGATGCCCAGCTTACAGAAGATATTTTAGATCAGATCCTTCAGGAGGAAAAATTAAAAAATCTCTATGATGGGATCCGCAAGCTGGAAAACCGGAAACAGGAAGTGCTGCAGCTTCAGTATTTTGCACACCTTTCCCAGAAGGAAATTGCTGCAGTACTGCACCTGACTCCGGAGCACGTGCGTATCCTGGCATACAGGGCCAGAAAGGAACTTAAAGCATTAATGGATAAAGAATACCAGGAGGACAGAACATGACGTATAAGGAGCTTTTAAGGCTATATAAAGAGGGCAAATTAAATGAGCAACAAAGACAGCAAATAGAGCAGGATATTCAGCGGCAGGATGCCATCAGTGAATATCTTTACGAGGAGGGAGAGATTCCAGGCATGGAAGAGACTGTTCCTTTTCAGACGGAAGGATCTGAAAAGGAACAGTCTCCTGGTAAAAATGTGGATCCGTCAGAAATCCATTTTCAGGAAAAACTTACATCCCAGATTCAAAAGACTCTCCGGAAAGCATTCATTAAACTGGGGGTGATCACTGGGGGGCTGGTTCTGGTAATCATCCTATGTGCTGTTTTTATCCTTCCCCAGGTGGTATCCCTGTTTTATTACAATCCAAACAGGTCTGCTGGCACAAGCAGTGAAACCGGCATATCTACCACGCAGATGAGTCTGGATCTATCCGTTTATTCAGAACTTTTCCTGCCAGGAGGACATAGAGATTATGTAAGCGCAATGCCGCTTGGTTATGGAGCCTATGATATCCAGATTCCCCAGACAATTTCCAGAAATGGCAGATTTACCTCTGCAGGCGGTAAACTGGTCCGTGGAAAGCTGACACTGTATGACAGTAATGTGCTTGCACAGCCTTTGCTTCAGTTCTATATTCCAGGAGATACAAGTAACCGGGTGATTTATACAAAGGATGAACAGGGCAATGTAACAGAAGAGGATAGTATGAAAGACGATATTGCCGCTTCCAAAGAGCAGATTGCAGGTTACAACGATACGGACTGGTATCTGGCCTATGTTTCTCTGTCAGAGATCACAGATTATGGCACATTTATCAGTTGGATCAATACTTTGGATCAGCAGGAAGTGCTGAATGCAGGAGATCTGTGGTGTGCTGTTTATGTCCAGAATCAGGATGGCCATTCTATTTCTTATCCACCGGTTGGATTTTCCCCGGAACCTTCCGGTTCCTCAATGAATTGGGACAGAGAAAAGTATCCTTATCTTTCCCTGTTAGATGATGAGAAGGAAGAATATACAGATATATCAGACGAAGCTACAATGAAAACCCATTTCCAGAGTATGCTGTCCTATATGGGTGAGCATAGTGATATTCTGAAAATGCTTGGTCATTCAAACTGGGCTGATGATTTTTCACAGATAAATACCTGGATAGACGAGAATGGGCTGAAAACTTATGGTTTTGCAATCTGTGCTACGAAAAATACCCTTCAACAGCTGTATGATGACAGCCATGTAAGTTATATCCAGTCTGCACCTCTTTCATAAAAGTATATCTCCGGATTTTGCCATATACATGATACAAAACCTCGAGTGATATTACCTGTGAAAAGAATTACGAAACATGTAAAAATTATACAATTTTTATTAAAAAGGGCTTGCTATTTTTGATAATATACACTATAATTGAAACATCTTAAATAAGATTTTTAGCAAAAATTATTATATGTGTCTAAGGAGGAAAACAGCATGGTTGAACTGATTGTAGGAAAGAAAGGCAAGGGCAAAACAAAAGTACTTTTAGACAGAGTAAATGGCGCCGTTAAAGACGCTAATGGCAGCATCGTCTACTTAGACAAAAGCACTAAGCATATGTATGAACTGAACAATAAGGTTCGTCTTATTAATGTGACAACTTATCCTATCAAAAATGCAGATGAATTTGTAGGATTTATCTGTGGGATTATTTCTCAGGATCATGACCTTGAGCAGATCTATCTTGACAGCTTCCTCAGAATTGCAAATCTTGAAGGTGCAGATGTTACAAGCACACTTCAGCAGCTGGATGATATCGGTAATGCCTTTAAAGTATCTATTATCATCAGCATATCCCTTGACAAAGAAGAAATTCCTGAAGCATTCCAGGACAAGATTGCAGTTGCTTTATAAGGATTTGCAAAGCTATACATATAATTAATTAAGTATATAATACAGCTAAGTCAAACCGCTGCAGAGGTTGAAAATTCTGTAGCGGTTTTTATATTATTAAACAATTCATTTATCTCTCATAATATAGTTATTTATTTCTTTTATTTATTATAGTGTTTAAAATAGTGTTTTATAACGAAGGTGATTATTAAAATGAAAAAGAGAAGAAAAGTTTGTATTAAAATTTTTTTATCATTACTATTAATTGGAATAGCATTGTTGATTTTATTCAAAAATAATATAAAAAGCTTAAAGTCCATAAAAAAACTTAATGATTATGGAATATATGAAATGACATATTATGGAGATTATAAACTTGACACATTCTTAAAAGACAGCGTTGATGGTAATGGCGAGATGCAACAATATGTTGCAAAAAAAGCATCAGAAAATGCCCCTGATTCCTTAGACATTCCCAATAATGGATGCACTACTTTTGTAACCAATGACAGCCAGAATAATTTAATTTATGCCAGGAATTTTGATTTTTCTTATACACCATCTATGTTATTGCACACAAATCCATCAAATGGATATGCATCTGTATCCGTCATCAATTTGACCTTTTTAGGATATTCTGAGGATAATATTCCAGCAAACTTCCTAGGAATGTATTATGATTTTCCGGTACAGACATTACCGTTTTTTCCTATTGATGGAATGAATGAAAAGGGTGTAAGTATATCCTTACTTGCAACTGCAAATAATCAATCGGAAAATATTGTTAATAAAATATTTAACTTGAATACGACAGCCGCAATACGTTTAGTATTAGACAAAGCATCCAATGTTGAAGATGCCATAAATATTTTAAAAAATTATCATATGTATATATCAGATGATAGTTATTTTAATTACTTAATTGCAGACAATACCGGTTCTTCTGTAATAATTGATTATTGTAATGATGATTTTTTTATCTCAAAGTCCGACCAAAACCCTCAAATCATAAGTACAGATAACTGTACCTTACCAATTTTAACAGTATTTTTTGATGAGGGAACGTCTGACGAAGATATTCAGAATGTTGGGAATCAAATTAAGTCCCAGCCTGAAGTTTTAGAAATTAAATCCGAATCTGCTGATGAAGCCTGGGAAAAAATGAAAAAAGAATATTGGAAAAATACAGGTACAAACGATGGATTTAATGATGATAATCCATTAGTAAACTCTTTTAATTATCAAATATATGTCAAAAAAAACTACTCCCTAACTAGACTAATATCATATATTCAATCTCTAGAACATGTTAGAGGAATAAATCAAGGTAATATAACAGCAGAAGAATGGATTACCTCAAGAATTAAAACAAGCGCTTCAAAATTAGATATGTATAATACAATATTTCTTCTAAATGCAACCTCTCTATTTGATATTAAAAGCTACAATAATACACAGTATTCTATCATTTATAATTTAACAGAACAAACAGGAAAAATATGGACGCACAAAAATGAACAAAATATATTAGACTTTAAACTTTAAAATTTGCAAACAATAGTTTTTATTTAAGAACGAGGAATTGGCCGCCCAGAGTCTGGCAGAAACAGCCAATCCGGTCTTCATGTGCTTTAACAACAATTTCTAGTAGGATGAGCCGTCGGAAACAGGCCGTTTAGCCATTGTCTGAGAACCATATCAAGGCCAAGCACTAACGTGTGGCTGGTTGTTCTCCCTCTGGCTCAGATGCTTTTTTCAGCTGCACAATATTGGCAGCACGCCGTTTATTCTCGTTGTTCATCTGGGCATAGTGTTTCTTGGTGGTATTTACGTCCTTATGGCCAAGAACCTCTGCCACTAGGTAAATATCACCTGTTTCCCTGTAAAGTGCCGTACCGTAGGTGCTGCGCAGCTTGTGAGGGGTAATCCTTTTATTGGTATTGATCATAGTGCAGTATTTCTTCACCATAACCTCAATACTGCGTACAGCCATCCGGTTTCCACGAAGGGAAAGGAAAAGAGCCGGTTCATCCGGATTATCTTCTTTCAGAAGCAGTGATCTGGGTGCCTGAGCCAGATTTGCAGCGTTTTCATTATCAGATCCTGCTGTATCTGTATTGGAATCAACATCAGATGATCCATCCGGATAGCCAAGATAATAGGAGAGTGCGTCCCGGATATCATCTCCAAAGTAAATATAAGCCTCATTTCCACCTTTCCGTATTACACGGAATGTCTGATTATTAAAGTCCACATCTGTAACGTCAAGACCAGCAAGCTCGGAGACACGCATGCCAGTGCCTAAAAATGCGGTAAGGATGGCACGGTCACGATCCACAGTCAGATTATGGAATTTCTTTTGCCTGTCAGTCATGTTTTTAGGGGTTTCCACAGCATCCATCAAATCGAAAACCTGTTCCTGGTCAAGGGTAATGATCGCTTTTTCGTGCAGCTTGGGACGTCTGACTGCATTTAAAGGATTGTTTTTTACGATCTGACGTTTATTAAAAAAGCTGTACATATTACTTAATGCAGACAGCTTTCTGGCTTTTGCAGATTCACCATTTTTGTATACAATTCCATCAAATTCATAATAATTCAGAAATTCCATATACTCATCAATATCAGAGGAATTCAGTTCTTCAAGAACCTGCAGAGGAATATCCTTGATCTGGCAGGACTGGTATAAGGGATTACAGGAAACAATAAACTGTAAAAACGTATAAATGTCCCTGCAATAACCGGTTTGAGTCCTTGGTGATGTGGATGTGGCAATCCCGCGTAAATAATCACTGCAAAACGGAGGCATCTTTTTCAGAAGCCCCCGTAAAGTGAGTATATTATTTATTTTTACGGATTCTGTATATTCATTCATAAAAAACACCTCAGTTACAATACATACGCTGAAAAACTGGATATCCGGAAGTAGTGCCTGCTTTTCATACATATTATTGCGTAAAATCTGCATTTCACGCAATAATATGTAATACTTCCCCAGTCCATATTTACATGATTTTTTCATCTAAAATAATGGTAAACGGTCCGTCGTTTTCCAGGCTTACTTTCATATCTGCACCAAATATGCCATTTTCTACTATAGGAACAATCTTCCTTGCTTCAAGGATCATATGCTCATAAAGTTCTTTTGCCTGATCCGGATCACCGGATTCTATAAAGCTGGGACGATTGCCTTTTTTGCAGTTTGCATACAAGGTAAACTGGGAAACGATCAGAAGGCTTCCCTTCACATCTGCTAATGACAGATTTGTTTTGCCTTCACTGTCCTGGAAAATACGCAGACCAAGCAGCTTTTTCAGATATTTATCTGCAATCTCCTTTGTATCCTCCCTACCTACGCCTACAAACACAAGCAGGCCTTTTCCAATGCTTCCCACCAGCTTTTCGTCTACTTTTACCTCTGCGTGATTTACACGCTGTATTAACAGTCTCATACTGCTCCTCCCCTTTGATGTTCTATATCTGCAGTCCGGTATCTCCACGGTATGTTATTATCTTCTGTTCTTTTTCATATCCTGATACCATTTGGTAATACGCCGTTTTACGGATACACATGTACAGTATATTTTAGCATAGACTATTTTTATCACTGCACATAATAGCTTCCATATCTTTACAAGATCTTCCCATACAATATCCCAGAAACGGGAAGATGGTCCTCTCCTCTTGGCTTGAGTTTTTTTAGGCTTTGCAGGCTTTTCGGGGAACTGGACAGGTTCTTTTGTCTCAGGATTCAGCCGGTCAATATTCATATAGGTA
This sequence comes from Blautia sp. 1033sp1_1033st1_G9_1033SCRN_220408, assembly GCF_040929965.1. Classification (NCBI taxonomy): domain Bacteria; kingdom Bacillati; phylum Bacillota; class Clostridia; order Lachnospirales; family Lachnospiraceae; genus Blautia; species Blautia sp. 1033sp1_1033st1_G9_1033SCRN_220408. The sequence continues at coordinate 45,465 of NZ_JBFKZO010000003.1, forward strand.
TTTTCATCCCGTGGGAAATCCTTTCTTGCCAGCAAATGAAACAGGAATTTTTCCCATGCTGCATAAAGCACAGCAAATACAGGTACTCCTATGATCATTCCAGGAATACCAAACAGACCGCCGCCAATGAGAATAGCTACGATCACCATGAAACTAGACAGACCTGTGGAATCTCCAAGGATCTTTGGTCCAAGAATATTGCCGTCAAACTGCTGTAATACCAGAATAAATATGGCAAAGTACAAAGCCTTGATGGGATCCACTAGCAGGATCAGTAAAATACAGGGAATGGCTCCCAGGTAAGGACCAAAAAACGGGATAACATTGGTAACACCAACCACTACACTTACCAAAGTTGCATAAGGCATATCCAGAAGCGTAGTTCCAATATAGCATAACACCCCTATAATGGCAGAATCCAGGATCTTTCCTGTGATAAAACCGATAAAGGTCTTACTGGTAAAACGCATGGAGCGGATAATAAAATCTGCCTGTTTTAAAGGAAATAAACCATAAGTGATCATCTTCCCTTTTGCTACAAACTTTTCTTTGTCTGCCATCAGATACAGAGAGACAATAGCACCGATTATAAAATTCTTTAAAAATGTAAGAATGTCAAAGAATCCTGCGGATACATTTTTAAGCATCCCCTGCATCTGGGGAAGTATGGTGGTAGTAAGATAATTTTGTGCCTTCTGGGAAGACTGATTCAGAATATCAAAGGTATTCCCATCCAGATCCCAGCCCTTTTCTACAATGGAATCAAGGAATTTTCTTACTGCATTCACATAATCAGGAAAGCTGTATATAAAATTCATGATACTTCGGATCAATTCCGGAAGAATCATCATAACAAGAGCGTAAATTACAAAAAACAAAAAACAGACACAAAGAATCACACAGATCCAGCGAACCACCTTCTGTCCTTTTTTTTGCAGTGTAATCTCCTTTTTATGAAAAACAGGATAAATCACTTTCTGTTCCAGAAAATTAACGATAGGGCTCATTAAAAAGGCAATGGCAATACCATAAATAATAGGTGCCATGATCCCCATAAAATACTGAATCCCTAAGATCAAAGTCCCCATATGGAAAATTCCGTAATAAAAAAGCATACTTGCTGCAACTACTGCAAATGCTGTCACTCCCAAACGTAAATATCTGCTGTCCCAACGAAATTTCATATATTCCTTTATGCCTCCGCTAACTCTTTTAAAAAGGCTGCCGCATCAGCGACAGCCATCTCCTGCATGTCTATAATCTTACTGCTTACACTGGTCAAAGACCTGAACGGTCTGAATAATAGCCTGAGCTGCTCCTTCGATCCCCAGCTTGCCACTGTCTAAACAAAGGGTATAGCCTGCTGCAGAGCCCCATTTCTTGTTTGTATAATAATTATAATAGCTGGCACGGCTCTTATCTGTTTTGGTGATCATATCCTTTGCTTCTTTTAAGGTCTTATTGTACTTGCCTGATATACGACTGATACGCCAGTCAAGGTCTGCATGTATAAATACACTGAAACAGTTATTATTATCTGCAAGTGCATAATCTGCACATCTTCCCACCATAACACAGGGGCCCTCACCAGCCAGCTTCTTAATGGCTTCAAACTGTGCAAGGAAAACCTTGTGGTTCATAGGCATATCAGTAAATCCAGCAGAAGAATAACCAAATGAATAGGTATCCATTACCAGAGAATAGAGAAAACTGTTCGTTGGTTTCTCATCGTGATTCTCAAATAATTCTTTACAAATGCCGCTGTCATTGGCTGCATGCTCAAGAAGCTCCTTGTCGTAACATTTGATACCGAAGTATTTTGCAACTTCCTGTCCGATCTGTCTGCCTGCACTTCCATATTCACGGCCGATGGTTATAATTGAACTTGTGCTGTTGTTCATATTAAGCCACTCCCTTCTGCATAAATTGTTATCTCAATTATACATCAATTTCGCCAAATGTGCCAACTATTTTCTTAATTTTTCCAAAAGTTTTATAAAATATTCAGGCAGTGGTGCTTCAAACTCCATATATTCACCAGTACGTGGATGTACAAATCCAAGGATCATGGCATGAAGCGCCTGCCCCTGAAGGTGATATGGATTTCGAGCAGATCCGTAAACCTGATCTCCAAGAAGAGGATGTCCCTTACTTGCCATGTGTACCCTGATCTGATGTGTACGTCCTGTTTCCAGCCGGCACTCCACATAAGTGGCATTTCCGAAACGCTCCAGAACCTGATAATGGGTCACTGCATCTTTGCCGTTTTTGTAATTAATGGCCATTTTCTTACGGTCAATGGGATGACGCCCGATGGGTCCTTCGATCCTGCCAGTATCTTCTTTAAGGTTTCCACTGACGATTGCCCGGTACCGTCTTTTGATAGAATGCTCTTTTAACTGCTCTGCAAGATCCTTATGGGCAAAATCACTCTTACATACCAGGATAGCCCCTGTGGTGTCCATATCGATCCTGTGGACGATACCCGGCCGCATAATCCCATTGATCCCGGACAGATGCCCCTGACAATGATATAAAATAGCATTTACAAGAGTACCGGATAAATGACCGGCACTTGGATGCACAACCATTCCCTTAGGCTTATTTACTACCATCAGATCTTCATCCTCATAAAGGATGTCCAGTGGAATATCCTCAGGAAGAATATCCGGCTCTGTCAGCTCCGGAACGGTAAGAAGGATCTGATCCTCCTGCTGTACCTTATAATTTGCCTTTACCGGAATCCCATTTACGGAAATTTCCTGGTTCTTCAACAGTTTCTGTATATAAGATCTGGAAAGATCTGTATTTTTTTCTGCAAGATAACGGTCGATCCGAAGCCCACATTCCTCTTCGGATACGCAATAAGTAACACTGTTCATGCATTGCTCCTTTTCCCAATATTCCTGAGCTATCTTAAAATGTTACTGATCATCTGTTTTGGGAATGCTTTGTTTTTGATTTTGATTTCAGAAAAGCAAAATCATTGTCATCCTTATATTTAAAAAGCACAAATAATACAGTAAGTATCCCTCCGCAGACTACATAAATATCCGCCACATTAAAGGTAGGAAAATCAATCAGAGAAAAATAAATAAAATCTACTACATAACCTCTGAAAAAGCGATCCACAAAATTGCCTAGCGCACCGGCAAATACCACCATATCAAGCACCATCAATGGAATATAATAGGCAGTTTTAGGCATACGGATATAAATATACAGGGCAAGGATAAGAAAGAAAAAACACATGATCAGAAGAAAAGGGATCTTCCCCTGAAGCATGCCAAATGCCATGCCGCGGTTTTCAACGTAAGATAACTCTAAAACACCGGGAATCAAAATCTTTCCATTGGTATTTTTAAGGAAAACAATGGACAGATACTTGGTAAACTGGTCGATCAGCGTAAGCAAAAGAACAGGAAAAATCCAGAAAAGCAAAGCCTTTTTCCCTGAAAATAAAGGTGTCTGTTCTTTCATACACAGATCTCCCGGATCCCGGCAAGCATTTCCTCATCTGTAAGATCTGTGGAAATAAAGGTTTTACCCAATCCATCCATAAAAATAAATTTAATATGTCCCCGTTCCATTTTCTTGTCTTTTTTGGTGGCAGATAATACTTCCTCAGGATCAAGTCCTGAAACTGTAAGCGGCAATCCATAGGATGCACAGCAGCTGCGAACCTGTTCATATTCACTGACAGTAAGAAGTCCTCTCTGCATAGAAACATATCCGGCTGCGATCAATCCCAGTCCTACACACTGTCCGTGAAGAAGCTGAAAATCCTTCAGCTTTTCAACTGCATGGCCAATGGTATGCCCAAGATTAAGTAAAGCACGCTCGCCCTTTTCCCTAGGATCACGCTCTACCACGCCTGCCTTGATGGTACAGCATCTGCGAACCATGGAAGCAAGCACTGACAGATCCATCTGAGATACCTTTGCCTGGCAGTTCTGTACATACTGGAAAAAGTCCTTATCACAAATCAGACCTGTTTTGATCACTTCTCCCATCCCACAGCTAAACTCTTTTGGGGGAAGAGTTTTCAAAGTAGAAAGATTCATATAGACCAGTCTTGGCTGGTGGAAAGCCCCTACCATATTCTTGTATTGTTCAAAATCCACACCTGTCTTACCTCCTACACTGCTGTCTACCTGTGCAAGAAGCGTAGTAGGGATCTGGATAAAATCAATGCCCCGAAGATATGTGGCTGCACCAAAGCCGGTCAGATCCCCGGTAACACCGCCGCCAAGAGCAGCCAGGATCCCTGTTCTGTCAATTTCATGCTGAATCAGAAAACGGTACAAGTCCTTTACAGTATCCAGGTTTTTATTGGGTTCCCCTGCTGAAAATACAAACATTAAGACTTCTGCAGCTGCCATGGACAGTTCCTTTTGGACTGCTTCTCCATACAATGCAGCAGTATTGGAATCAGCTACAACACAGATCCTTCTTCCTTCCATCTGCTCATCCTTTAATACTTGGGAAAGATTGGAAAAGTCTTCCTCAAAATAAATGGGATAATGAAAATCGCCATTCCTTTTTACAAGTAATTTTTCTTCTGCCATAATACCTCCATTATATATACTTGCGAATCGTAATACTATTCCGACCTTTCTTGGTCTGTCTGGCTATCCCATCGTATATAAAACGGCCTTTGCCTCTTACAGAGATAATATCTCCCTCTTTCGGCTCATGTCCGTTGGATGTGATCAGCTTGCCATTTACAAAAACAAGGCCTCCCTCTATATAAGAAACCATGCTGCTGCGGGATGCTCCAAAAGCAAGAGCGATCAGCGTATCCAGACGTACTGAGGAACAAGTTCCCTGGATTTCCTGGAAATGTGCCTTTGGCATCAATCCCGGATCCTCTACCTTCTCTGCCAGAACAGTAGTATGCCGTACTCTGCACAGATTTTCAAGGAAAAAGCCGGTCATTTTTGACAGACAGAAAAACCAGGCAGTATTGCCATCTACAAGAATATCTCCAACAACACTTCTGTCTACTCCAAGATTCAGGATCGCCCCAAGGTAATCCCGATGGGTTAATTCCTCTGAAAACTTTAAAGCCTTAGGAGTGATGCGGATACAATCTACCGGATATTCCCACTGAAACATAAGAGCATCAGGGTGAAAAGCAACCATCTGACGCTCAGCATTCTCATAGCCACCGTAAAACTCCACTATAACGCCCAGCTCCTGGAGTTTTTGGCTATGCACCATATTCTGTTCGTTTAAATTAAGAAAATCCGAAAAAGTGACGATATCACGCTGATAGGACAGCTTTGCCAGTTCACGGATTCTCTTAAGTAAAAATTCATCTTTTTCCATTTGAATGAATACCTGTTCTTATTAATAACCTGCTCTTACGGAAGGAACAGATCCTCCTAAAATATTCTGGAGATCACCTGTAATATCTACATTATACGGTCCAAGTACAAAAATATAACTTGAAATCTTCTGAAGGCTGCCATTTAAAGAATAGCAGGCACCGGAAGCGAAATCGATAATCCTCTGTGCAAGCTCTACATCAATACCCTCCAGATTCAGGATCACGGTAGAATTGTCCAGAAGTGTGTCTGCAATCTCCCTGGTATCTTCCATAGAGGATGGCTTGATCACACATACTTCAACATTCTGGGACTGCCCGGATCTGCGGCTGCTTCTCATAGGTGTAATCTTGGAGGATGGTGCGGTAGAACGAACCGGTTTGTCTGCCTTCTCTGTCTGTTTTGCAGGAGCAGCTTTAGTGGCTGCGGCTGCCTTTACAGGACTTTTGGCAGGTGCATCATCAAAATCCTCGAATTCGTCAAATTCATCATCTGATGATTTCTTCTTTGTAAACTTCTCAAAGAACTTCTTCTTGGGACGTGCTTCCTCTTCATCATCAAGGAAATCATCATCATCATCTGCCCCATCCAGATCTTCATCCAGAAATTCATCATCATCGTAATCATCATTTAACTTGATCGCATCTAAAAATTTATCTAAAACGCCCATTTTAATCTCCAATCTTACTTATCTGCTGAATAATCCCTTTCACCAAAAATGCCTGTTCCTACACGCACCATGGTGGCGCCCTCCTGTACAGCAACCATATAATCACCGGTCATACCCATACTCAGGACACTCATAGTAGTATTATTAATGTTTTTGGCTTCAATGTCAACACTTAATTTTTTTAATTTGCGAAAAATTTCCCTGTTATCCTCTGGATTTGAAACAAAAGGTGCAATGGTCATAAGCCCTTTTACCTGAACATGGGGCAATTCTGAAATCTGTTGTACAAGAGGCAATACCTCATCCATTTTCAGGCCGAATTTGCTTTCTTCTTCTGCAACATTTACTTCCAGGAGCACGGAAACAGTAACATTTTTCTTAGCAGCTTCTGTCTCAATAGTCTGTGCAAGACGATAGGAATCTACGGAATGAATCATGTCAACCTTATCTACAATATATTTTACTTTATTACGCTGAAGATGGCCAATCATCTGCCAGCGGATATCTCCTGGTAAATGATCATATTTGTCCATAATCTCTTGAACTTTATTTTCACCAAACACTCTGGCTCCTGCATCGTAAACCTGCTGAAGCATTTCTACAGGCTTTGTTTTGCTTACTGCCACCAGTGTTACTTCCTTAGGATCTCTTCCTACAGCCTGGCAGGCATCCTGAATATTATTAAGAACCTGTCTGTAATTATCTGCTAACATCTATAAGCCTCCTCCTGCTTTAATAAAGTATATCTTCTTCCTTTACTTTTGAAGCATCCTTCACAATATGATCGTATCGTACCAGACCGTAATCCGTATCCTTGGCTACAATGGCATATTCTTCATTCTGATCTATGATCTCTACCCTGCGGAACACAGCATACCCCTGGTTAATGCAATATACGCCTTCCAGCATTTCCGTGCTGCCGATAATATACTTCTCCTTAGAATCCGGTTTCAATATGGCATCCCCTTCTTTGAAGGAGCTTTTGTCAATATAATATGTATAAGTGACTTCCTGTGAATCATCCGTCACAGGATCTGCCAGTCTTGCATAAATACGTGGAGTTACAAAGGTGGTTACATCTTTACCCTCTTTATTTTTATCTGCAAGCATAAACCCAATGTCAGAGCTGTCTTCATTCCTTGTAGCATAAACAGCAGGAACTGTATAAAATTCCTTAGAAACAATGGATGTAAGAGGGATCTTCAGCCCACTGTTAGTATTAGTCACAAGCTCTATATCCAGGAAACGGTCTGATGCATAACGGATCAATCCCTTACTGAAATCAATCTTCCCGTAATTGCTCCCATCAATGGTGATAATGGAAAAATCACCTGTCTGAGTATTATCATCCTTCAGAAATTTCACACGGATAGCTGTCCGGTCCGCAAGCTTCACTGCCTGTTTCTCGCTAAGAGGTATCAGCAGGCTCCATCTTTCATCTGTAATAATAGTATATACCGGATCGCCGGTTTTCACCTGGCTTTGTGTCTTCAGGTCCGTTTCTTGGTAGGAATTCTGGTTAAAATCTTCTGCAGTCAGTTCATCAACTGTTTTGCCTTCATAACCATCTTTGGCATAAAGAATGATTCCATCTGCCGGTGCCTTGCTGATATTCTGATTTCCAAGGGTCACTACCTGAGCGGAGGAATCGCTGACCACATTGCCATATTCATCTGTTACTGCAGCAACGGATGTCTCCTGTGTGACTCCTGCATACTGAAGGATCTCGCCCTCCAGCTGATATTTGAAACTATATGTAGAATTAAATTTACTAGGGGAAAAGCTTTTGGAAAAACTTAACATATCACTACGGATATTAGACAGCTCTTCTGCTCTGAGGGATACCGTAGATTCCGGAACCTTGGTAGAACTCAATCCATATACAGCACCGCCGGCATTGATCTTACTGCCCTCTCTGGCATAATAATTCACATATCCTCCGGAATCTGCCTTACATACACTTTCTTCTCGCAAGGAAAGTCCTGTATAAGTCTCATTCCTTGAAAGCGGTCCGGAAGACACCTGATAGGATTCGATATGGGACGATGTAAGATACATAAATGCACTGACGATCATATATAGAAAAAGCACGCCAAAAATAGCTGTTCCTATATTCAGACTGAATATTTTTCTCAGTTTTATAAGATGCTCTGTGATTTTGTGGGAAAAATTCTGATTCTGATTAGGCAAAAAAATGCCTCCTTTTTCTCTTCTCTGATTTCATTCCGAAATATTGTATCATTTTTCCCGGACAAAAACAAGGCGTTGAAGAAAGTTCACAGGAACTCCATATTTTATTTGAAGTACAGTAATCAGTTGTGGTTGTTCATAATTATATTATGTCAATTACTATGGTATAAATAATACCAGGACCGCTTTCCTGATGATGCATAGAAAGCAGCCCTGGTGTTGTGGAGTCAGGACACAAAAACTGACTGCGGAACCCTTTGATTACTGGAAAACACGGAATACGCCAAAAACCTTGCCAAGAATCTGGATATCACCATGAATGATAATAGGATCCATAGAGTCATTCTCAGGCTGAAGACGATAATAGCCGTTCTCTTTGTAGAAAGTCTTTACAGTGGCAGAATCATCCACAAGAGCTACTACAATATCTCCATTAGATGCGGTCGGCTGCTGCTTTACAAGTACCTGATCACCATCAAGGATACCTGCATTGACCATACTTTCTCCCTTAACTTTCAACATAAAACTCTGGGCATTTGGCATAATCTCTGCCGGGATAGGAAAATATCCCTCAATATTCTCTACTGCAAGGATCGGCTGCCCTGCAGCAACTGTACCGATCAGGGGAACATTCACAACTTCTCTGCGTACTAGGTTAAAATTGTCGTCTATGATCTCAATCGCTCTGGGCTTGGTGGCATCTCTGCGGATGTAACCGTTCTTCTCCAGTGCTTCCAGATGAGCATGTACGGAAGAAGTAGACTTCAGATTAACCGCCTCACAGATCTCACGAACTGCGGGGGGAAAACCACGGTTCAGGATCTCATTCTTTATATAATCAAGTATTTCCTGCTGTTTCTTACTGATTTTGCCATATGCCATAAGGATACCTCCATCAATTACGTGCTGTGTAACTGTTCAGTATCTTCCCAGTTACTGTATTTTTCTTTATCATACCACAAATCTTCATTAAAAGCAAACAGATATTCGGAAAATACGTTCGTAATAATTGGGGCTCTTTATTTCAAAAACTCTTCCATATCCAAAGTTTTGCCATCACGCCAGATTCTTTCCAGATCATAGAAAAGACGATTCTCCTCATCAAATACATGAACGATCACATCGCCATAATCCATAAGGATCCAGCTGGAATTGCGCACTCCTTCTACCTGCTTAGGCTCAAAGCCGGCACGGCCAAGCTGCTCTTCTACATTATCTACCATTGCCTGTACCTGGTTCTGGTTGGAGCCACTGGCAATTACAAAATAATCTGCGATCACGGAAACATCATGTATATCGATCACCTTGATGTCACGTCCCTTTTTTTCATCTAGTGCACGGCATACAAGCTGTGCCATCTGCTTTTCTGTAGTCATTTAGTCTGCACCTTTCCTTTCTGTAAATCATTATAATAGATAAAGGCTTTTCTGGACATTTCATCAATAGCATCCGGGTCTGTGTCCAGATAGGCGAGGGTATCTTTCAAAATTTCATACATACATGCATCCAGATCCTGGAATGCCATCTTACGGATTTTGGGAAGATTAGGTGCCTTATCACGCAGAGGTTCTATATAGTCCGCAATGTAGACAATTTTTTCCAGAAGAGTCATTTCCGGCTTTCCAGTGGTATGCCATGTAATGGCTGACAATATTTCAGGATCTGTAATATGATACTTTTCTCTGGCAATGTATGCACCAAGTTTGGCATGCAGCAAAAAAGGATGTACCTTTTCAAAATCTGTTACAGGAATTTTATTTTTACTGCAAAGCTTTAATTTCTTTTTGTTGGGAATGCATTTGGCACAATCATGGAGCAATCCCGCAACCTGTGCTTTTTGCAGATCACAGTCGTGAACCATGGCAAGGCTTGCACTGGTGTACATCACACCCATCGTATGCAAAAACCTTGGCTGATCAAGATACTTTGCCAGTTTTTTTTCTATTTTGCCAAAATCATATTCCATGGTTTTTACTTCTTTCTTCAATCTCATCACCTCTGTGATAAATATGGTTCTCTTCTATATAAGAGATTACCGAATCCGGCACATAATACCGCAGACTCTTATCTTCCCTGCACCACTGGCGCAGGAGCTGGCTGGAAACATCAATGTTCATCATGTCCAGCAGAAGAAAACAGCCCTGGTATTTATTGGTAAGCCGTTCCACTTCCATGCACAGCTTTGTGGTCGGCATATGATTTCTTACAGCAACCACCAGCGTACAGGCTTGGCAGATCCGCCCCGGCTCCATCCAGGTTTCAAAAGAAAAAAGTGAATCGGCCCCAATGATAAAGTAATAATCCGTATCCGGATGTTCTTTTTTCAGATTTTCCAGAGTCCGATAAGTATAAGTATACCCTTCTTCATTCATTTCAATAAGAGATAAAGCAAAGTGAGGATTTCCGTTAATGGCACGACGGACCATTTCCACCCGTTGTTCATCACTGGCTCTTCCTGCACGGTTCCGCTTATGGGGAGGATTACCTGCCGGCATGAAAAGTACCTGATCCAGTGAAAACTGTTCGTATGCTTTTTCACCAAGGATCAGATGCCCCATATGGATAGGATCAAAGGTGCCGCCCATAATACCGATCCGCTTTCTTTTGCACTCCATCTGTCAGACCTCCAGAAAAAACTTAAAAATTTATTTGACAGGAAGGACGATCTTCTTCTTATCGTCTTTACCTTCTCTATATAAAACGATTTTCTTGCCGATCACCTGTACCACTTGGGAATGGGTACGTTCAGAAAGAACCTGTGCCATTTCTTTTGGGTCTTCCATGCAGTTCTGCAGGACGCTGATCTTAATCAGTTCCCTGGCCGCAAGAGCCTCTTCTACAGCAGCTGTATTCTGGGGAGTAAGGCCGCCCTTACCCAGCTGAAGAATAGGTGTCATTGTCATAGCAAGACTTTTCAGATATGCTCTTTGCTTTGTTGTCATTTTTGCTCCTCCCTGAATATTATTTATAATAATCAAATTCAAAGCCATACATACGTACAGTATCTCCGTCCTGTATTCCGGCTTTTTCCAGTTCTTCCAAAATACCGCCTTCTTTCAGGAATTTCTGGAAGAAAGCAAAACCTTTCTCTGAGTCCAAATTGGTGTAGCCCAGCATTTTCTCAATACGTGGGCCTTCCACGATAAATACAGAAGAATCCTCAGGATCTGCTTCCACAGTAAATGGAAGATTTTCTGCCACAAGTGCATCCTCAGGGAAGAATTCCTGCTCAAACACAATAGATTTCCGCGGGCAGGCATCCAGAAGCTCTTTTACGTGGAAAAGAAGTTCCCGTACTCCCTGGCCGGTCACAGCAGAAATCGGATATACCTTGATCCCCTTTGGCTCAAATTCCTGTTTCAGACGCTGGATAGGATCCTCTTCTTCGTTATTGTAGATACAGTCAATCTTATTGGCTGCGATCACCTGGGGTCTGGAAGCAATTTCCTGGTTGTAAGCCTCCAGTTCCTTATTGATCTTATAAATATCCTCTACCGGATCTCTGCCTTCCGTAGATGCAGCATCCACAATATGGATGATCACACGGGTACGTTCAATGTGACGGAGGAACTCATGTCCCAGTCCCACTCCTTCCGATGCGCCTTCGATCAATCCTGGAATATCCGCAATAATAAATCCCCCATTCTCTGTGTCTACAACACCAAGATTAGGGCTAAGCGTAGTAAAATGGTAATTAGCGATCTTAGGCCGGGCATTTGTAACCCGGGAAAGGAAGGTGGATTTCCCTACATTTGGAAATCCTACAAGTCCCACATCTGCAATCACCTTAAGCTCCAGAAGGACCTCCAGTTCCTGGGCTGGCTGTCCTGGCTGTGCATACTTTGGCACTTGCATGGTAGGTGTGGCATAATGCTGGTTCCCTTTACCTCCATGGCCGCCTTTTAATACAACCTGGCGTCTGTTTTCACCGGACATATCAGCAATGACCTTGCCGGACTGTGCATCCATGATCACAGTTCCTTCCGGAACCTTCAGAACAACGTCATTACCATTGGATCCGTGGCAGCGTTTCTTTCCGCCCTCTTCACCGTCACCGGCTTTATATTTCCTTTTGTGTCTGTAATCGCCCAGGGTATTCTGTCCCTCATCTATTTCAAATATTACATCTCCGCCGTTTCCGCCATCGCCCCCATCTGGGCCGCCGTCCGGAACATATTTCTCTCTGCGGAAGCTTACATGTCCATCCCCGCCCTTACCGGAACGGATGATGATCGTTGCTCTGTCTGCAAACATAGAATACTCCTATTTTTATTATTATGAAAGAAAAGGCTCCAAACCCATGACAGATTTGAAGCCTTCTGCTACCTATAATTACTCTGCCTCTACCGGAACGATAGAAACCTGCTTCTTGTCACGACCCTTTCTGGTGAATCTTACAACACCGTCGGTCAGTGCAAATAATGTATAGTCTTTACCGCAGCCAACATTTTCACCTGGGTGAATCTTTGTTCCACGCTGTCTGTAAAGAATGTTGCCAGCTTTAACAAACTGTCCGTCTGCTCTCTTCGCACCTAATCTCTTAGACTCGGAATCACGGCCGTTCTTTGTGGAACCAACTCCTTTTTTATGTGCGAATAACTGAAGGTTCATTTTCATCATCGTTGTTACACCTCCTTGACTTTTAATGTCAAATATCGATTGTTATAATTATGCTCAATTTCCGTTAAACCGAGAAGCAATGAATCCATAAGAAGTTTTCCCTCTGGAGTGTTTGGGCTCTGTTCAAATATAATGGATACATGTCCATCTTTGTCTTTCGCCTGAAACTTCTCCTTTGTAAAAGTCTCCAGGGAATTAACAGTATTGATGATCAGTGCTGAAACGGCAGCACATACAATATCCTGCCCGCTTTGGGCATAACCTGCGTGTCCGCTGGAACGAAACTCTATATATGAATTATTTCTCTTTTTAACTGTAATTGTGATCATAATGACACCAGATTAACCATTAATCTTTTCGATCTTAACTTTGGTGTACTGCTGTCTGTGACCGTTTTTCTTGTGATATCCAGTTTTTCTTTTGTACTTGTAAACGATGACTTTTCTAGCCTTTCCGTTCTCAACTACAGAAGCGGTAACACTGGCATCTTTCACAGCCTCGCCTACTTTCATTCCGTCATTGCTGACAGCAATAACATTGTCAAAAGTAACGGTCTCACCAGCTTCAACTCCGAGCTTCTCAACTCTGATTACGTCGCCTTCAGCAACTTTGTACTGTTTACCACCTGTTGCAATAATTGCGTACATCTGTGGCACCTCCTATAACATTACTCGCCAAATATGGTGGCCTCTGTATAAAGCAGAAGCACTTCAACCTCTTTGTGCGGCATACGTGATTATAATAACAGACCTTTTTGGGTTCGTCAATATATTTTTCTACGTTTTTTTGATTTTTATAAGGCTTTTTATAAGCTTTTTTCTGCCTTCTGCAGATCCATCAGATCCTCGATCACAGGTCTGCGCACCTTTTTTCTGGTCATTTCAAGAATATTCAGTGGCGTAATATCCACTGCCCTGCAGCGCACAGAATCCTTCTTAAGATGTTTCTTCAGAACATGGAAAAGCTCATCGATATGATCCGGATTTTCCATATTAATAAAATCGATCAGGATGATCCCGGAAAGATTCCGAAGCCGCAGTTGTCTGGCAATCTCCTGTGCAGCTTCCAGGTTGATCTTACGATAGGTTTCCTGAACCTTTTTCTTTCCTGTAAACTTTCCTGTATTCACATCAATGGAGACAAACGCTTCTGTCTGCTGGATCACAAGAAAACCGCCGCTGTTCAGCCACACTTTTTCATGCCAGATCTCGTCAATAGCAGACTCGATCCTGTACAGCTTATAAAGGGGCAGCAGTTTGTCTGTATACATACGAACTTTGGAAAGCTCCTGGGGGCTGCTTCCCTCCAGATAAGCGTAGATCTGCTGATAATATTCCGGGATATCGGTAACGATCTCTTCCAGCTTCTGGCTATAAGTATCCCGGATCCTTCGTATATACTCTGGTTCAGGCTGATACAAAAGACTGCAGCAGGTACGGCTGCGTCCATTTACAGCTACCTTTTGATACGTTTCCCGAAGATGCTTAAATTCTCTTTCCAGTTCTTCTTTTTCTGCTTCTGCAGCATTTGTACGCACAATCAGTCCATATTCCTTATCCGGTTTCTGGATTTCATCCTCAAACCAGCCAGAAAGTCTTTTCCGGTCTTCAACGCTTAGCTTTTTGGAAAGGCCGAATTTCTTATCGCCTGTAGTCAGTACCAGATACTTCCCGGTAAAATTCAGATTTCCGGACAATGCAGGAAGTTTTCCTTTCATGGCATCCCTGCTTACCTGCACAAGCAGCTCATCACCTGGCTTAAGGGGATGATTATCTGCAGTTCGCCCTGCGCTGAAAATAGCTGTTTTCCCTTCTTCCAACGAAAGATAGCCTCTTACATCCGGTGCGATCCGTACAAATGCAGCCTGAATGTTGGCAGCCACATTCTCCACCTGTCCAACATAAATATTGTCCAGGATAGATTTCCTGTTTTCAGGCTCCAGCTGAAGCTCCATGATCTTCTGATCTTCTGTAAGAATACAGACACTGCAGGAAATTCCGCTTATTTCCATCCGGGTGATAATAAGTTTACTCAATGTCCTCTCCTAACGCTTCCAAAGTAACAAAACGATGGTTATCTTCACTACCAAGATCTGCATATACTTCCAGTCGTTTGACCATCCATGGAAATTCAGCCATTTCTTCTTTCAGCCAGCTGCAAAAACTGTTCATCACGGCTTCCGGTTTTGTGTAATTAGAACTTGCAGATGCCAGTTTCATAAATATACCCTGTTCCTGCTGCTCCATCTGGTAAATACATGGACGGATATCCACCTCTTTTGTGCCTTTTTTTGTTTCCTTTGTTATAAGGATCTCAGGCTGTGCCAAAAATTCCTGAATTCTCTCACGCCATACACACTTCGGCTCTTTTCCTTCTCTAAATACTACATAATAATCAGCGGCAGCTACAAGAGACATTGCTTTCCCGGCTTTTCCGTCTTCCACTTTTCTTGCACTGAGCACATGCACGCCCTCTGTCATCTGGGCATCCAACAGATCCCTGATCTGGGAAGTAGGAATGGTCTTTGTAAGCTCCAGATCAAAATATTCTCCCAGGCTTTCAACGCCAACCCCAAGAGGTGCGGCAAAGGACATAATCATGTGAGGACTGTATCCACCTGAAAATGCCACCGGAAGTCCTGCCCTGCGGATTACCTTCTGGAAATAGCGCATGGTGTCCAGATGACCTACAAATTTTATAGGTCCTTCTTTTGTAAACTTAATTCTTACTTTCAAGACACACACCTCCTTTATAACCAGCGGCTCCGCAGCCGGAACATTTCTGCCTGCAGTTTGGTGTTACAATTTCTTTATGCGCCTGCTCCCATTCGCGGATCAGGAATTTCTTCTTAACACCTGCATCAATAAAATCCCAGGGAAGGATTTCATCAGTACTCCGCTCCCGTAATGTATAAAAATCAATATTGACTCCTGTTTCTGCAAAAGCTTCCTTCCATATATTATAATCAAAGGATTCAGACCAGGCATCATAAATCGCACCCTTTTCATATGCTTTCAGGATTACTTGTGATGCACGCCGGTCTCCTCTTGCAAGAAAGCCTTCCAGTACAGTCACATCCGGCTCATGCCAGTTATAACGGATACTTCTCTGATTCAGCTGTGCACGGATCTCGTCCTTTACTACTTTTGCCTTGTCAATAAAATCTTGCTCTGTATACATTCCAGCCCATTGGAATGGAGTAAATGGCTTGGGAACAAAGAAAGATGTACTCACGTTGATCTGAATCTTGCCATGACGTTTTTCCTTTGGAATCAGATCATAATATTCCTCTGCAATCTTCTCAGCAAGATGTGCGATCCCTTTCATATCTTCTTCTGTCTCGGTAGGCAGCCCAAGCATGAAATATAATTTAACTTTATTCCAGCCGCCAAGAAAGG
This sequence comes from Blautia sp. 1033sp1_1033st1_G9_1033SCRN_220408, assembly GCF_040929965.1. Taxonomy (NCBI): domain Bacteria; kingdom Bacillati; phylum Bacillota; class Clostridia; order Lachnospirales; family Lachnospiraceae; genus Blautia; species Blautia sp. 1033sp1_1033st1_G9_1033SCRN_220408. Next base: position 61,673 of record NZ_JBFKZO010000003.1, read on the forward strand.
CATCTGCTGCACCCTGCATGATATTCTCTTCTGTAAGTCCTTTATTGATCACGTTACGAAGTCGTTGTGATCCGGCTTCAGGGGCAAATGTCAGACTGCTTTTCTTAATGTCCTGTACCTTACTCATAACATCCAGTGCAAATGCGTCGATCCTAAGAGACGGCAGGGAAATATTCACACACTTTTCTTTAAATTCATCAATCAGGAAATTCACCAGCTCCGGAAGATGTGAATAGTCACTGGAACTTAAAGAACTTAAGGAAATCTCCTCATGTCCAGTGCTTTCCAGCATCTCTCTGGCTGAATCCTTCAAAGTCTGGATATCCCGCTCACGGGTTGGCCGATAGATCATTCCAGCCTGGCAGAATCTGCATCCACGGATACATCCTCTTTGTATTTCCAACGTCACTCTGTCCTGTGTTGCCTTAATAAATGGAACAACCGGTTTTTTAATGGAGCGGTAGCCTTTTTCCATATCTATGATCAGCTGCTTCTGAATAACTCTGGGTGCTTCTGTCCGGTTCGGCTCAAAGGAAGCAATGGTGCCATCTTCATGATAAGTCACATCATAAAATGCCGGAACATAAATCCCGGGGATCTGTGCCGCAAGAAGTAAAAAGTCTTCCCTGGATCCCCCTGCAGCTTTATTTGCCTTATATGCGTCAAACAACGCATCATAAACCGTTTCACCTTCACCAATATAAAAAAGGTCAAAAAAGGCAGCCAGCGGTTCCGGATTGTAGGCACATGCACCGCCGCCTACAACGATGGGACATGAATCATCTCTGTCTTTGGCCAGCAGTGGTATATGAGACAGATCCAGGGTCTGCAATACGTTTGTGTAGCACATCTCATATCCTAAGGTAATACACAGAAAATCGAACTGACGGATAGGATCCTGGGACTCCAGTGCAAACAGCGGAATATTTTTCTCACGCATCACCTTATCCAGGTCCATCCATGGAGAAAAAACACGCTCACACCATACATCTTCCCTCTCATTAAACATGTTGTACAAAAGCATCATACCTAAATTGGACATTCCAATCTCATACACATCCGGGAAATCAAATGCCACACGTATCTTCACGTTGGGATCAATATTCCCATCCTCATCCATTTTCATAACAGAGTTGACTTCTCCGCCGATATAGCGGGCTGCTTTGTCAACACTAAGCAATATTTCGTCACTAAGTGCTAATTTTCTCATACTATTCCTTTCGATAATTGTGCATATACAACAATAAGGCAATGAATTTCTAGGAAATTCAGATTTCTGTAATATGCGTTTTAGGACTCAAAAATCTGTCTGTCAGGTCGAAAAACCTGAAAAACAGAGGGGCACTTTTAAGCCTGTTTTTTGGCTAAAAATGCATTTGGTCACTTTTTCTATTTTCAAGCAAAAAAATAACCTCAGCATCTGGAAATGCGTGAGACCATTTTGATACCGGAAAACAGGACCATTAACAGTGTTTTTATTATAAACAGAAACGCTTAGAAGTTCAAGTATATAATTTTTATTCGGAAAAATCATGAGGATTTTCGGCGGAAAAAGCCCTGCACTAAGCAGAGCTTTCAGCTTTTCATGTTTTATTCTTTAGTCCAATCTTCTACCGCTAATCCCTCAATTCTATAAAACTCTCTTGTATTATTAGTCACCACCGTAAGCCCTTCTGATTTTGCATGACCTGCAATCTGCATATCCAATGGTCCAATCGGAGTTCCTTTTCTTTCCAGATCTGCCCGGATTTTCCCATATTCTTCTGCAGCATAGCTATCAAAATCCAAAATGGTAATTGGGGATAGAAAAAGTGACATTGCAATTCGATTCTTCTCTACTGCCTGGCTTTTTTCAACACCATGCATCAGCTCTCCATATGTGATAGAAGAAATACACATATCATCCGGATCATGACGTAGAAAATTACGAATTACTTCTGGCGGTTTATTTTTTATTGCATAAATACAAATATTTGTATCCAGCATATACTTCATAAAGATTCTCGCTCCTGTTCTTTTGGCTGTTCCCTTCCCTCTTCCATAAAATCATTTGAGAACATATCAAAGCTGCTTAAAAAACCAGACCATTTATTATTTTGTGGCATTAAGATAACAATATCTCCAATCTTATTTACAGCCACTTCGTCTCCTGCAAACTGGCATTCTTTAGGAAGCCTCACAGCCTGACTTCTGCCATTTTTAAATAATTTTGCTGTCATCATAGTAAAGCACCTCCTCTTCTATGAATAGTATATATCGTGATATATATCACGGTCAAGAGAATCTTTTGAGCATAGGTATATTTTAACTTGATTTTGCCAGAATATTTTTTAATTCGTTTGCCACGGCAGCCACAAGAGTGTCTTTTTCTTCAGTAGATATTCTATATTCCGTAATATGCTACCAAAACTTCCTTGGCTCCAGGTGCATGGACTTTGCTAATGGATTAATTTCAATGATAAGTTTTTGACAGAAATTATATGCTAAGAAGTTTATATGCATCTCGTGCGAAATTCAATTCATCATCAAAAGTTTCGCTATAGTAATATGGAACGCATATGCCAAGAGGTTCACCACAAAAATCTTCGTAATCTCCTTTTGCAGTAATCTCCAACACGGACAGTGTTTCAGCCAACTCACATCCTTCTTTATATGCAGCCAGATCAATACATTTATTATTCGGATCGATATTCCATACATAAAAACTCTTCTCTTAACTGGCATTTCTTTACTTGTAACAGCTGCTATTGACAAGTACTTGAAGGTGTTTTATAATTTTTCTAAATTAGTAATCATTCTTATTTAAATAATTGAAAGAGAGAGGGAGTGTTTACCCATGCAGAAGCCGGATTCTGACGAAAGATTTTATGTAGCTGATGAAGCTATCTTAGGTGCTTTTTTTAAACTATCCCGTGAAAAAGCCCCTGGCAAAATCACAGTATCTGACATCATCAAAGCTGCAGGTATTGCCAGAAGCACCTTTTATAATCATTACCAGGATATCCCCTCGCTGGTAGCTGCTGTTGAAGAGAAAACAATCCATGATGTTTTTTCCATGATGGAGAAATTCCATCCCCGGAATGACCTGGATATCTGTCGCTCCTATTTTCTTTCAATCTGTCGGTACACTATGGAAAATCCTTTTCTTGCAGGACTTCTGAGCACACCTCATGGCAATGATCTGTTTGAAAAAATGCTGACTATGCTTCATCACTATGTGACGGATACTACATCCAATTCCAGTCCAAATGAACACACAAGGGAAGAAATTTCTTATGTGATCACCTGCGCTATCGGAAGCACGGTTGGAGTCCTGCACAAATGGGCCAGGGATCAGTTCGATCTGGAGCCAGAAGCCATCGCAAATATTTTGTCCCAGGTTTTTTTATCCGGCATGCTGCCTCTTTTATCCTAGGACATTAAAAAAGCTTTCTGTAAGCTGCACAGAAAGCCTTTTTATTATGCAAGAGGTTCATCGATCAGAACATCCTGTCTCCTGATTTTTTTCGTTGTGTTACGGATAAATGGATTTTTCCTGACAACCAACCCTGTAATCTGGCGATAGGTTGGCTGATTTTGATTGTACTCATCCAAAAATGACTGAAGCAGTCTTTGAACAGAATCTGCATCCAATGCCTTCGCTTCTACAACTGCCTGCTCCGGATAGATCCGGGCTGTTAGTCCATTCTTCTCACCCGTCACGATCACTTCGCCTACAAGAGGATTCAGGGCAAGTTTATTCTCAATCTCTTCCGGAGAAACATTTTCACCATTTGACAGGATGATCAGGTTTTTCACTCTTCCGTTAATGAATAAATAACCATCCTCATCCATATATCCTTTGTCTCCTGTATGCAGCCAGCCATCCTTAAGAGCCTCCTTGGTTTCCTCCGGCATTTGATAGTAGCCCTTCATAACACTTGTTCCACGCACCAGAATCTCCCCATTGTCAAACCTGACCTCCACGTTTTCAAGAGGCTGTCCAATAGAACCCGGCTTATGGTTTTCCGGTGTATTATTGCTGATAACAGGAGAGCATTCGGACATTCCATACCCTTCCAGTATCTGAATACCGTATTGTGTAAAGCAGTCAATATAATATGGGTCCAGATGTGCGCCACCGGTAAATATTGTACGCAGGTTTTTCCCAAATATTTTCTCTGCAAGAACCTTTTTGGGTATTGATGGGTCAGAAGCAGCCAATTTCTTATAAATCGTTTCAATCATCATCGGTACCATAAGCATAATGTCTGGTTCAAAAATGCTCATATTCCTGACCATGTGAAGCAGAGAATCATTGATACAAATAGTTGCCCCCTGGGAAAAGCCCTTCAGCCAGTCCATCACAAGGCAGAATGCATGATGAATAGGGAGTACACTAAGCATCACAGTACCCGGTTCTGCTGAAATTTTTACAGCCTCAACATTGGAAGCCAGATTATTCTGGGTCAACATAACTCCTTTACTTTTCCCAGTTGTTCCTGAAGTAAAAATAATTGTCGCAATATCCTCTTTATCCGGACAGACAGCATCTGCAGACGCATTATTTCCTGCATTCCGAAGTTCACTGATACTGTATACTTTTTCCGGTGCATCCTCCACCTCTTCCTGAAGCATCCATATCTTCTGAAGACCTGGACAATTTTCCAGAAAAGCCTGAAGATAGGGTCTGTGCTTCGGACTTAAAAAAAGAGCTGCGGAATCGGAGCGATTGATCAGCTCCACCAGATCCTCCCAGGGTAGCGCTGCATCAAGCGGCACTGCTGTAGTACACCCTGTAATAATTCCAATATAGCTCTCGATCCACTCTACGGAACTGGTACCAATCAATGCAATATGTTTTCCCTCAAAGCCCTCTGCAAGAAGACCTTTTCTCACAGAAACTGCATTTTTCATCATTTCATAATAGCTTCTCTCTGAAATCTCTTTCCTGTTAAGCCATTTTACAGCATTGACTTTTCCAAATTTCTGTACACTTTCTTCTAATATATCTCTAACCAGCATATCCATTTTCTCCCTAGTGCCTGTTTTAAACAGGTGCTGATCTACACCTCTTCCTACTGAAAGTTATCAAGTAATTCAAGTGCTTCTCCAATGGTTACGATTTTCATTACTTCGCTCTCTTCAAACTCAATATCAAATGTGTCCTCAAGTTCACCTAAAAAAGACATAAAATCCAAAGAGCTGAATCCCAAATCCTCACGGAATCTCATATTATTTGTTATTTCTTCCGGTGCCACATTGCTATACTGTGCCACAATATTTTTAAATTTCATTTCCTGATTCATTATCATCTATCCTCCTGTTATGTAAAATCCTGTTATATTTTTTGATTTCCAATTTGTCCTGCCAAATGTCTTTTATATTTTTGATTTCCAATTTGTCCTGCCAAATACCTTTTATATTTTTGCCTTGTCAAATGCTTTTTATATTATTCAGGCAGTCGTCAAAATACCTTTCAGACTTGTTCCATGATCTCACCAAGGCTCATATCCGGTTCTGCAATCCCTTTAAACAAAATCCGCATCATATAATAATAGAGAAGTTCCATATCATGTTCTTCCAGGTGTGCTGTTTGATAATGATAGGAAAAATTCATTCCACCATCCTCTGTATGGGATACGGTCAAATATATTTTCTTGGTTGCTGCACCATTGGCAAACCATTTGGCATGTTGGCGGACAACTCCCAGCATTTCATTTTCTACCTTTACCGGCATTGGCTGATAAGTCAGATAGAAGCTTTCATAACTGGTATGCTCCGGTGTATGATATCTTTTTCGCAGTTCTTCCATAATAAGTTCAGGATCGTAATTGCTATGCATATAAATACGGTTCTGTATATTCTGGATTTCATAAGCAGCAGAAAGAAAATCTGTTTCAGATGAGATCACCGTTCTGCACGGAAACATAATCGTCCTGCTTCCGCCAGAGGTCCACTCTTCATGGGTAGAACGTCTGGATATAAAATTCTGGATGGTAATATCCTCCTGTCCATTATTAACCTTAGACAGATAAGTACGAATACCAAGCAGAAGAAGATTTGTCATGGAAAGCTGATGATTCATACAGAAATCAATCAGATTCTGAGTTGGCCCCGGCTCCAGATGATAATCCTTAACTGCTACAAATAAATTATCCATTTCAATATCTGCGGATCGAAGTTTCGGATTTCCATGCCGCTTTCTGGCAATCTCCAGTACAGATGGTCCCTGAATATCAGAATACAGCGGCTCTCCCAAAGCATCCAGCTGATCCTCCCAGAATTTTTTGTCTTTTGCAAAACGCTTTTCATTGCTGGCTTTTGCCAGATCTTTCTTCAGTACTGTTTCAAAATCAGCCAATTCCTGTGGATGCGCTGTTCCGTACCTGTAATAGGTATAAAGCTGAAACAGATCTCCGATCATTACTACAAGTCCACAGGAATCAATCAGTCGGTGATCCATATGTACAAAAAAGCCATTGTATCCTTCCGGCAGCTTCAACATGGTGAACTCACACATGGGAATATTATCGCCATCAAAGGTTTCATATGCCCATTGCTGCATCAATTCATCAGCTTTTGCAAGGTTTTCCATTTTGGACAGATCCTTCAGTTCAATGTCACGCGTATCCTGTTTTACAATATACTGTTTCACATTTCCGTCTTGGTCCGGTTTTGTAAAATGCACCCGGGTGCATCCTGAACGCTCTGTTTCCATCTGGATACACTTTTTTAATAATCCAAAATCCAATTCAGCCTGTACAGAAGCCACAACACTGACACCGGATACCTGCTGTGTACCATAGTCCCTGATCCAGTTATGATGCATCTTCTGAGCAGCCGTTAACGGATAGTAATCTCTCATTCTTAATCAATCCTTCCTGTTATAAATATTACATTTTTGCTCCAGATGAAAAATAGCATATATTTCAGGGAAATACCAGTATCCCCCAGACTTAATGAACACTTTACAAAAAATTGACCGGGATTTATCAAACAGTTTTTTGTAAAATGTTTGATAAATCCCGGTCAAAAGAATTGTTATGCTGTTAATCGTATTTCTCAAAGAAATGCATCATTGTATTCTGATATAGCCTGGGGTCTGCATAGGCACAGCACAAATGCCGTGCCCCAGGCACAACCACAAGCTCTTTCGGAGCCTTGCATAACCTATAGTTCTGAAATGAATTATGCGGATAAACATAGGTATCCTTATCTCCGTGATAAAATAGAACTGGTATGGTATTCGTCTGCATTGCTGCTGTAGTATCTGCATCCTTCATATGAAATCCGGCCAGTGTGCTGCAAAGCCAATCCATCTGCATTAATAGCAAAGGAACATGATGAAGATGAAACCAGTGCACCGCCATGTCCTTCATTTGTCCTTTCATGGAATGAAAGCCACAGTCAGCAATCAGTCCTTTCACTTCCGAAGGCAGTGTGTGTGCAGATGCCATCAGCACAGCTGACGCCCCCATAGACTGCCCATATAAATAAATGGGAAGCTTTTTCTTGTTTCGTTTAGATACATAGATTGCCCAACGCTGAACATCCCACTGCTCCATTGCACCAAAGGTAATATATTTTCCCTCACTGTCACCGCAACAGCGTTGTTCCATAAACAGAAGATCACATTGATGTTCATGAAGGTATTTTGCCATAAATGACATTGTGCCAAATCGACTGCCACGATATCCATGGCTTAATATAACAAACCGTTTTGGATTTTCAGCCGGCAGATAGAATCCATGCAGCTTTAACCCATCCACACTTCTGATATAGCAGTCCTCCATCTTCTGGGCAAAGCACCATTCTTTACTCTCATGGTATTCCTTCTCGTATCCATTCTGAGGATGGTTTTCCCTGATGTGCGACAGTTCAAACCATTTCTTCCTTTCTTTCTTGGGAGCGCCCCTTTTACAGCAAATCATCATATGGAAGAGGCGCCAGCTTATCTCCATAAATCCCGAAACAATAATAAGAAGAACTATAAACACTTTAGAAATTCTCTTTTTCATGAAAACACCTCGAGTAATTGTCTTATCACTGCATAATACAGAAGACCATCTTTCTCGAGCCACACTGTGACTTTGATATCTCTACTATACAGCAGGCAAACCATTTAAGCTTGTATTTACTACACTTTTCAAGCTCAGGACTGATAATTCTCATCCAGCAATTCCTCTACTCCATGAAGTAAGGGCTTTCTTTTTATTTCCGTTGAGATCACATCTACACTTTCTTGTTTTCCAGTTATAGGTTGCTTCTGTATAATAAATGTAATTTCCTTTTACAGATACTTTAATAGCTCTTCCACAAATTGTTTTGCATTTGCTTCCGTCTCTATTTATCAGATAAACCGGACCGCCATGCGGGAATCCTACTGCGGTTACCAGAACTTTATTCTTTACTTTCTTGACTGTTGAACAATCTTTTTTGAGGCGCTTTATCTGTCTTGTCTCCAGATTTACTACTGCAAAATTTCCCATACCATCACCATACTGGGTCTCATATCCCATATAAAGATAGGTACCATCGCAACCAATAATACCGTCCACAGGGCCTTCCCCTCCGAAGCTTATCAGTACTTTGTTTGTGCCGGTTTTTAGATTGTACTGCATCAATGTACGCTTTCTGTAGGTTCCTCCAAAATTTCCGCTTCTTACAAATGCCGCACTTTCGTAATAAAAAAATTTTCCATTTGTTACAATGGTGCCGCTTGAACAGTTTTTAAGAACTACTTTCTTTTTACCGTTTTTTGTCGCATATACAATATAGCGATTAGTTCTGCTGTTGTACTTCATAGAATAAGTTGTTCCATTGACTTTGTCGCTTTTATAAAAAGATATCTTTTTATATGCACTGAGTCCGCTGGATGCTGCCTGTACATTCTCTGTTGTTTCTGCTACTGTAAAGGTCATAACGAATGCCATCAATAATACCATACATATAGTCAGCAGTCTGTTGTCTTTGTTCCATCTGTTTTTCATTTTTCCGTCCTCCTGTTTATTTATAAATGAGCAAGTTCGTGATTTTATATAAAATAAAGATACTTCGATTCCGTGTGTTGTATTATAAAAGTGACATGCTCCAGCTTAAGAAATCAAAAAAAGTCTACTGTTTCTCTCGCTTTAACATGAAAAAGAATTTGTGAAAAATAACGTATTTTATCATCGTTTCCCCAGCAGATCATTCCTACCGCATCAGCCATTTCCTGTGCATCAATACAGTAGGCGGACATGCAAGAGTGATGCTTATAGGGACCGGCGGACATGATCAGAAGATCCCTGTTTCCGGATTCCTCTATTTTGGATGCCAGCTGCTCAGTAAGCTTATTGTGAGCAAATTTCGCCTTTTTGTAATCAGAATGTCTGCTTTGTATGGTCTGCAAAATAAGAGTTTTTTCATAGGTTAATGCTCTTTGTTTCATAGCTTCTACAGTTCCGCTTTCAGGCGGACAGGCAGGATTCACATTGTAACATCCACATTGATTTTCTTCACAAAATCTCCGATACTCTGGTTTAAAAATAAGCTTTTGCGTATCCATGATCGCTGCATTTGAGAAGCCAAGTTCTTTCGCTTCTTTTACGTAATCCATAGAAAAATTCCTCCAAATCATCATTTCCCCTTATTTCTCTTGTCAATTTACAACAAGTGAAATAAGGGGAATGCGATATCATCAATACTTTCCATACCTAGTGACATCACCATCAGGCAAGCATATCGTTCAGGTAAGCTTCTTTATTTATTGCGGCTACAGGCATTTCTCCTTTTTTTGCTATACAGATACACTGCGACAAGCATCAAGCCTGTTCCAAAAAGCATTTCCCACCAGATGCCCCGTCCGCCTGTCTTAGGCAGCGAATAAATGCAGGAATCTGTAAGTTCAAAGGAAATACTATATTTCAAAGGTACCTCAGGTACCAGTGAATCCGGGTCTTTTCCACCAGCATCCACCGTGCACGAAATGGACGTTTTATCCCGATCAGCAGCCGGTTCCAGTGGATCTCCTGTTGTTTCATCTGTGATCCTCTCCAGAGAAATGGTTGGATCATAATATTTTGTCTTGTCTTTATAAGCAATGGTCAGCTTCAGGATTCCTTTATTCAGGAAATATCCGCTGGGGGCTTTTGTTTCTTTTATATAATACACAGCCCCTGTGCCTGCCTCCAGACCTGTGATAGTGCCATTTCCCTGCTGGTCCGTCTTCATAGTGATCCCGGCAGGAACCTTGCAGTCCTGATCTTTATACAAGGTAAATACTGCATTGGAAAGAGACTCCCCTTCACTGCCTTTCTTGTCCAGACAGATCTCATAATTGATCTGGGTGTTCCATACAGCAAACTTTCTGGTCTGATCCTCTGCTATACTATCTGTGCTGCTGGTCATTACAAAGCCTGGAAGAGAATTGCCTTCTCCATCCTTTGCTGTCTCTTTAAAGTCATAACGGATCACTCCGTTTGCTCCTTCTGCCTGCATCGGCTGGTTCTGGATCAGCCAGCGTATGGTCTTGTTTCCTTTATCCTGGGATGCTGCCACCGCTGTGGAAATCTGCAGTGGTGCTCCTTCTGTCTTGCTGTAAGGCCTTGCCATTCCCTCTGCCTGTGCAGTTACCCTGCCGGAAGCAATTGTCGCAGTGTAAGTAGCAGCCGGGTAACTTACTGCATCTTCCCCGGTTCCGGTAGTGCCTGTTATTTCAAACAGGACGGATGCCTGATCCGGGATGCTGGTGGTCTGTGCCCAGTTCTTTTCCATGGAAAGATCCAGATAATACAAACCGCAGTCCCAATGATTGGTCACATACTCCCAGGACACCATATCGGTAAGCCCAGGAAGGGTAATGCCGCTGCCATTGTTGACGATCGCAGTACGTTTCATGGCTGCTGCCCCCTGATCCGTGGTATCTGTGCCCTGGTATTCCGGAAGGGCTTTATCTGTATCCCTTCCCGGCTGGGTCAATGTCTTTTGGGTATCCTCTCTTTCTGGTGTGACGCTCAGTCTTTCAAAGGGAAGAACCCTGGTTCCTCCTGTAACAGCATAATCATCACCATCATCCTGAAGCACTATGTAATAGCTGCCCTTAGCCAGATTCTCAAAGGCATATGCCCCATCATTTCCGGTGACCACCTTGTCCAGAAGGTTGCCCATCACATCCACAGCAGGATATAAGGTCTTGCCATCCACAGTGGTAGTACTCATGGTCCGTGTTTTGCCGCCAATCTGCTGACTGAAGCTTCCATCCGGATTCCTGGTGATCCTGGAAGAAGATGGCTCGCTTCCCTGATAAAGATATACATCCACCTTGGAAAGCAACCGGTCAGTGGTACTGTAGCCATTGATGGCCGGGCGGTAATTCCCGTTCTGGTCCTGATCCAGCCATACAAGGCCTGCGATCTTACGCTTTGCCGTGCGGACTCCTACCTGAGGACTGACAACAGTTAGTGACTGGCTGCTAGGACCGCCGCTTCTGTAGAAAAAGCTGTTGTTATATACATTACCGCCCTGCTGGGTTACATTTCTGTTCTGCAGCAGTGTTGCATTATCCTTTGTAAACGGCGTAAAGACCAGTCCCATCCGGAAATTGCCTTTTCCGCCTACTGCAGGAACAAATCCGTAAATAGCATCGATTGTGCCGGAACCATCTGCATAATGGATCAGCTCTTCTCCACTTGCCCACTGTCCGTCTGCACCTGCTTTGCAGGTCAGCCTGTAGATTTTCACACCATTTTCCATGTGTTCAGATGGTTCATAAGAATAAGACAGATCAAACCATTTACCACTGTCAATAGTATTCAATATCAGAGTCCTTTCCTCCTGGGTAAGATCCTTTGCGCTGATCCCGCCTTTCCTGTATTTCAGCTGTCCTGCACTGCCACTTTGGAATGCATTCCTGTCTTCTTCGCTGGTAAAGTCCAAATAAATCTCCTTTACCCGGTAGCCTCCTTGGAAACTGCTGTCTCTTCCGTCTCCATTGGCTGGAAGGATATCACACAGCTGAATCTTCTCAGAGTTGTCTGTATGATTGCTGTAATTCAGGTAATAAACCAAATCCTCCCCGATATCTATCAGATCCCGTTCTGTTTCCTTGTAGATCACATCATCTTTTGTCCTTGTTGCAACAATGGTCTGCTCTGCACTATTGGCCTGTCCGGTAATACGGTGGATCTCTTCATAGGTGGTATGGATCTGTACCTTGGTAGTAAGCTGTTGATTGTTCTTTACATCCTCATCCTCAGCTGCTCCCTTCTTTCCGATGGTACAGTTATACCGGATGTAAGGAAGTCCTTTGTTGATATCACTTACAGTTGTACAGATAGTCAGTGTGGTAGTCCCATCTGGGTTATCCGTCTGTTTTACATCCCATGCCAGATCGCCGGCTTTGTATTTACACTGGTTTCCGGGAGCCGTGTAGTCAAACTGCAGGCTGCCCTTATGGTAGTAAAGATCTTTTGGAATGGTCATGGTGATCACAACATCCGTTGCCTGACTGCCGTTTGCTACCAGTTCATGATCCTTTGTAGCACTGGAGATCTGCAGCCTTGGCATTATCATAAAGTTTGCTGTACGTTCACCGTTGGTTACATTATAATAGGTTTTTTCCCGGTTAGAGCCTTTGATCAGGTCTGTATTCTTAATGCCGATTCCACTGACCAGGGTATATAGAAGCAGTGAATTTCCTGCCAACCATCCCATCATATGGGTTCCGTTTTTCTTAACACCATTTTGATATTCTGTTTTCTTATACCCATCAAAATAAAAGTCGCATCTTTGTTTGGTATATTTCATTACCAGGTCCTGGCTTTCCGTCAGGCTATTTACATACCCATCCGGAAGCGGACCGCCTGTGTCTCCATTTCCGTAGGCAACAATGCCGCCTTCAGTATCGTATGATCTGCTTCGCCAGGTTGCGGAAAACAGGATGTCATCCCGTTTCCCATCATTATAGTATCGCTTATAGGTTGGACGATATGTGGTCCATCCTCTTACATCGTTGGTGGTACAGTAGGTGCCGCCTGTCTTAGCAAAGTCTTTTGTCATCTGCATCCTGCTTCTGATATACAGGCTTCTGCCTGTACGGATACAGCAGTCCCGTACCTCGTACAAAAGTGCCACACATCTTCCGTCCGGGTTCCCTTTGGCGGCAAAGTAAGCCTTTAATTCATCCAGGGAAGTAAAGTAGATCAGATCCTCTTCTTTGTGGGCATCCATATCTGCTTCCCCACCGGTAAGCCCATCTGCTGTTTCTGTCTTCGTCCAGTTAGTTCCATCAGGCTTCGCACCGTATAGTACGGTCAGCTTAAAGCTTTTTGTTTTCAGATTTCCTGAGGATGACCAGGTGGTTGCCGACTCCGAAGTGCTTACCAGAAAAGCATTGGTGCTGTTGGTCCCCGCACTTTTCCCTACCCAGTTCCAATTGTTTCCTGTACCCTGGTTCACCTGTCTGTCAATGATCTTTTCTCCACAGACAGGCGTATAGGCATCCGAGTCAAACTTCTGGAGAAGATTCACTCCGGTAAGGTAATTGTATTCCAGCAGATTGTCCACCTGCGGATCAAACTTATCAGGCGGTATGTAATGTGGATCCTTCTCATCATCTGTATAATACTCTTTACTGGTAAAAGATATATCCGCATCAATGTATACCTGGCTTCCCAGCGGTGTGGAGCCTGTGCCTTCCTGGGTGCTGATCAGATCCGTGCCGGTCTCCTTGCTGAAGTAATTATTCTTCGACAGATGGTCTCCGTTTCCATCCCCACCGTATATATATAAGCCTGTGCTGTGGTTCAGGTAATTATCCAGATAAGTCATCTCATGGACTGCATGGCTCTTATAGTCTTCCCCAAAGAAGCTTTCCATTACGTCCAGACCTTTTTCTGTTGACTCGGGAGTAAGCCCTGTAACGCTGCTGATATTCAGGTCAGAAGCAGCACACTCCATATTGATCTCCAGATAACCGCTTTGTCCATCAACGGTGGTTTTATCTAATGGATACAGCACCTGTACATATCCGGCAGAGAAGGAGTTAATATATCCGTTCCCCCTTACCTGGTTATCCCAGGAACCATTGGCTGTAGCAGAAGGACAGGAGGACGCTACCGAATAATTGCTGACTGAAAAATGAAGAGTAAGGCGTTTGTCGCCTGTTTCATTTCGCTGCTTTAACGCTCCCTTCCAGAAGCCGCCACTGTAGCAGCCGGTAGCGCTGTTCCCTGTATTATAGGGAGCTGCATCCCAGCCATACGTGGTAGTCTTGGTATAATCATCCTCATCATTCCAGTCAACATTGACCGTATTTTCCTCGTCTTTAAAGCTGATCCCCGTCTCTCCGTTTTCATTGGCCTTATAAGCCCATGCATACGGGGCAGAGTTCTCTCCAAGTGTGGAGCCATTCATCACCAGTTCCCCGCCAAAGCTTACATCAAACTGGATATCCCCGGTAGGCACCTGAAGTCCCCGCATTCCCTTGTTGGTCTTATTATTGTACATCTGCAGGGTAATGCCGTATCCAAGCATGGTACCATAGACGATGTGGGAGGTATCCCCGCCTGCATCCTGAAGTTTCTTAACTTCTTCCTCTGTGGTTTCCTCACCGCTTTCCGTATCAAAGTAGCTGGTATAGGCAAGCTGGGAGTTTCTCTTAAGAAGCACATTATATCTTGGTGCCGCTGATACGGTCAGTGTTTTTGAGCTGCAGGATTTTGGATTCTGTTCATTCTCCTCATTTCCACCTACCCATGCGGTAAAAGAAGGCTTAATCAGGTCTCCGTTGTTCATGCCCTTCACACTGATGGCCAGGCTGCGGTAAACCGTTCCCCCTTTATTTTCTTCCAGCTCCCAGTAACCTCTTAAATACTGGGCATAGCTTCCATCTGCCAGCTTCTTCTCATAAATATAATAATACTTCATGTTCATGTCGTAGAAAGAAGCAAGGCTGCTGTCCACCGGCAGCTTCATTTCCACCCACAGCTGTAAGGTTTCATCTGTTACAGGAGAATTTCCTTCCTGCCCTTCTTCATCCTCTCCGTCTTTCCCGGTATCTTGCAGGGTAAAACAAAGATCATATTTGACAGTATCAAAGCTTCTCACGATCCCATTGGTATAGGAGCTGTCATTTCCCGGACTCCACAGAACAGCCTGGTCTCTCTCATACCACTTGCCATTATGGCAGATCATCTTCAGGATCTGGCCATTATACAGATAGTGATGACGCTGAGCCATTTCTTCTTCTGTTTCGTCCTCTGTAACATCGTCCGGCGCTTCTGTTGTCTGGCTGTCCCCTTCCTCTAAAAGCTGCAAGGCTGTCTTTTCATCTCCTGTACATTCAGTATCAAAAGCACCGCCGCCGTCAGAAGTACCGTCTTCACTGTTGGTAGTCATTACTGTAATGGAATCTACCTTTACTGTGCTTGCCGGTCCTTTTACTTCCGCTTCCTTATACGTAACAGCCGTCAGCTTCAGGTTATTGCTCTGATCGATACCGCCGGTAATATAATAACCATTGGTCACATCTGTGCCTTCCAGCTGGTTCCCCCTGTAAGCATCATTTCTCCACGCATTATACTTTGCGGCATTGCCATTGTCCTCTTTCATGGCTGCTGCCTGGATCAGTGTGACAGCCGGCTTCTGGCTTACACTTACATTTTCGTAGTTTCCAGTTCCCTCATAAAGGGAATAAATATCATTTCCTGTTCCATCAATCGTGGATTTATTTTCACACAGCAGTCCTCCTGACAGGACAAAGCTGCCAGCATTTGCCGCCTGGGGATTCTGTACAAGGCCGCCGCCCTTCTCCGCCTGATTACCGGTGACAGTGCCGCCTGCCATCTTGATCTTTCCGGTGATCTGGTAAATAGCACCACCCATTACTGCCTGGTTCCCGGTGATCTTGGTACCTTCAAAAATATTCAGCTGGCCTTCATTATAAATAGCACCGCCATTTATCGTCGCCTGATTGTTGGAAATCTGAGTATTACTCATCCATACATTGGCTGCACTTCTTATATAAACACCGCCGCCGTATCTTGCTTTATTTCCGGTGATCTCGCCGCCTTCCAAAACGCATTTACCGCTGGACAGATAAATGGTTCCGTTGCCAGATATCACATTGTCTGTGATCTGTCCTCCGCTGATCCGGACAGTACCGCCGGCATTGTAAATAACGCCACATTCCCAATAATTCTGCACAGCATTGTTGTAGACGGTTCCTCCCCGCATTTCAAAAAGACTGCTTCCTGCTCCTACATAAACAGCCGCTCCATAAGCAGCATTGCACTCATTGATGGAAGCTGTGTTATCCAGGATAAAGGTACCGCCGCTGACCGCCACGCCTGCACCGCCGCAATTGCTTTGATTGGTAGGTGCTGAGCACATGCTGATCTGTCCGCTCTCCATAGTCACATAGCCGCCGGACAGTACCAGAATACCGCCCCCCAGCTTTCTTGTGCTTCCTGAGATGGTTCCTGTCTCTTCTCCCGGATCCAGCCCTTCTGTTTTCTCATCCACGATCCTAAGGTCACCGGAACAGGTGATGGCAGTGTCTGTGCCTTGCAGCTTGTGTCCGTTCAGATTCAGCACTGTACTTACGCTTCCCGGGATCTGAATGTTTTCATTAATATCCTTGATAAGGTAAATCTCCGGCGCCCCATCCTGGTACTTTCCTTCTTTTACAGCATTAACAGCCTGCTGAAGGGAGGTATATGCATCATAATTACCAGTTTCGTTTTTAATCTTTGCCACAAACTCCAGTGAATCATATTGAAGAGTAAAACAGCAGGCCCTGGTTACCGGATCATACTCAATCGGATCTGTTATGGCCAACTTTTTCGTTTCATTATACCAGCAGTTACCCTTTTTATCCTCATCAGCCCCAAACATATCGGTTGCTGCAAACAGCTGGATTTTAGAATTCTTATAGGATTTATCATAATTTCCGTAAACATCTCTGCCGTAACCGGCCTGGTTTCCATACAGCTTGCCTGTGCTTCCGGTTTCTGCTGACTTCTTTATTACAAATTGTCCCATCACTGCAGAAACCCATACGCCGCCACCATAGGTTGCCTTATTATTCCTGGTCAGACCTCCGTCCATGGTAAGGGCTGTATTTTCACCAACTCCCACACCGCCACCTTGGGGTGCCTTGTTATGGATGATCTGCACATTTCCTGTGATCTGTACCTTTCGTGTAGACCAGTCTCTTCTGCCGTCTATGTAGATACCGCCGCCGGTATTTGATGCTATATTATCTTCCATCACACCGCCTGACAAGATCAGCTGTGACAGCCGGGTCCAAATACCACCGCCATGACTTGCTTGATTGCCTGCGATCCGTCCGCCGGTCAGATACATTTCATATCCTGTAAATAAAGCGATACCGCCGCCATAACCTCCAGTATTCGTAATGATCCGGGCCTGATCCTCTATATATATCTTAGAGGCTGTACCTGAGTCAATAAAAACACCTCCGCCATAACCAGAAGCTTTATTATTCTGTACCAGCACATCTGCAAAATGAAGCTCAGAAGATGTGGTTTTCACTTTGATACCACCGCCGTGAGTGGCGCTATTGTTTTCAATCCGACCATTTAATGTAAGCTTTCCTACTGTATCGATCCTAAGACCCCCACCATCGTTTGCCTTATTATCATGGATATATACCTCTTTCCCGATGATTGTCTGGCCGGCTGTGCCTGCGCCAATCCCCAGGCCGCCACCGTAATATGCTCCATTTAACCAGAATTCACCCTTTTGGACTTCCAGCTTTCTGGTACCGTAAAGACTGGCGCCTCCGCTGTAACTGCTGTTTCCATATTGTCTTGTACTGTTATCATGGATCTTGCAGTCCTTTACCAGCACCTCTCCTGCGCTTAAGGACAGGCCGCCACCGCTTTTGGCCCGGTTATGATGGGCATTAATATTCTCTACAGTTACTTCCCCTACAGATGTGGTACGGATGCCGCCGCCATATCCTTTTCCCACATTATAGGAGACTTCCAGATCCGGTCCGATCTCAACCGTTTTGCAATTCTGGATATAAACACCGGCTCCGTCCGTTTCCGCCGTGTTATGATGGATCTTACCGCCGGTAATGCTGAACTTTGAGGCTGTATCTGTTCCTTGGGTAAAGTCAGCGCTTACGCCGCCGCCATGGCTGCCTGCGGTGTTTTCACAGATCTCACCGCCTGATATCAGGATCTGGTTGGCAAGGTTAAAGGCTCTTCCCATATACACTCCGCCACCATTCTTTTCAGCCTGATTGTTACAGATCTTTCCACCTGTCATGGTAAAGGAAGAAGGGGCATTGGCACTGATGCTGTAAAATCCTATACCGCCGCCATAAACAGCCTGGTTTCCTGTGATCTCTCCCCCGCTGATGGTAACGGAAGCATTCTGGTCTGTATAAATGCCGCCGCCATATTTTACGCCGGAGAAGCCTGTGATCACACCTTCCTTTAAGGTAAAGGCTCCTCCTTCTCTTACAAAGACACCTCTGTTGCCGGTAACACCCTCTGTCGGCTGGATCCTGCCGCCCTGGTTCTGTTCCGGATTAGTGTCAGGATGACCTGTGGTACTGTCTACTTCCAGCTTCCCTCTTATATCAAGCACATTTTCCCGTGAAGAACATAAGGTGTATCCATTTAAGTCCAGGATCACATCCTTGTCCTTTCCAATCTGGACACTTTCTTCACAATCTCTTAGAAGATAAATCCTCTGTCCCTGTGTGGCTGCATTTACTGCATCCTGAACAGATGGATAATTCTGTCCGGCTCCGTTTTCATCCAGGATCTGAGCCACTGCCTCTAAATATGGATTCTCCATGTACAGGGCATAAAAGTGACAATTCTGTTCCAGACTGGAGGATGTAACAGCTTCCGTGTATGCCTGATAATTTTCACAATCATACCAGCAATTATAATCTCCCGGCTCCATAGACGAGGCTGGCACCAGGGTAAGACCTGCGCCTTCTGCTGCATATATATCACTTTTACCAAGCGAGCACTGATTGCCATACACAGCTCCGCCTGTCACAGAAGCAGTACTGCCTGCACCTACACGGATACCGCCGCCTACACTGCCGGTGGTATTCCCTGTGATAGCTCCATCTGTAACATTCAGGGTAGAACTTGACAGATAAATGCCGCCTCCGCCCCAGTTTGCATTAGCATTGGTGGTTGTATTGCCAGAGATCTCACCACCGGACATATTGCAGGTGCCATTCCACAGATAGATGCCGCCTCCGTAATTACTTGCTTTGTTATCACAGATCCTGCCTCCGGTAATGTCCAGCCTGCCTTGTACATAAAGGCCTGTACCCTGATTACCACTATTTCCGATGATCTCTCCGCCGTCTATACGAATCTTTGCACCACCCCAGCCATAAACGCCTGTGCCCTGATTGGCACTGTTCCCGGTGATCTTTCCTCCTGTCATTGTAAAGGATCCAGCATTAACAGCTACCGCAGACTGTGTGTCTTTCGTAATCAGGCCTCCATTCATCACAAAGGAGCTGTCGCTGTACTTTACCAAAACACTTCCGCTGCCATTTGCCTTCAAAGTCCCGCTGTTCATGACCAGGCTTCCATGCTGGACAAAGATGCCCCCGCCAAAGCCATCCTGAACCCATGTGCCTCCGGTAATACATCCGGTCTGGTCTTCACTTGTATCTTCCAGGGTCATTTCTCCCTGCACCGTAAATACAGACTTATAAGCCTGCCCGATCCCACGGATGGTATTCCCATTCAGGTCAAAGCAGATCCTGGTTCCCTTAGGGATCGTCACTGCCTCTTTATCCTCTTTTAGAAGAGTGATCCTGTGAAGCTGTCCATCCCCGGCTGCATCTACTGCTGCCTGAACGGTAGTAAATTCTTCTGCAGAATCATCCAGTCTTGCCACCATCTCTGTTTCAGGCTCAGAGTAAAGAAAGGTATAACGGTAAACCTTTGTCCGCTCTGTAGTATCCAGCTCCAGCCCCTGGGTATTCCTTTCATCCGTAGTTTCATCATACCAGGCAATTCCCGGTGTTCCATCCTGTGCTTTCATCTGGTCTGCTGCAGTCAGACTGACAACAGGAGTAAAATAAGTAAACTTGCCGTTATTATTCACCTTCAGGGTAGCCGCCACATACAGATCCTGTCCGCCTGGAACAGTACCTGACCCCGGTGCCTGATTATCAGAAATCACGGCTCCTTTCTCTATGATGATCTCTGGATTTAAGGTATTTAAAGTCCATACATAAACACCACCGCCATAAATATATGCCTGATTATGGCTGATCTCACCGCCGCTGATCTGGATAGTACCACCAGCTAAACTTACAGCACCACCATAATTGGCACGATTGTTATAGATCTTTACATTTCCTGTAATAGTCAGATGCCTGTTATTTTCACTAAGATATACAACACCACCATTACTGCCTGCCTGGTTGTTGGTGATCTCACCGCCGGAAATGGTACCTGCACCATATAAAACGCCGCCGCTGCTGCTGGTAGTATTATCTTTGATCACTCCGCCCTTCATGTAAAGGGTGCCTCGTACTGCGCCGCCTACTCCGGAAGTATTGTTGCCGGAGATTTCCCCTTCATTCAAGGTTACAGTCCCATAAGCTCCGCCGCCTCCATTGCCGCCGGCCCTGTTGCCATGTAAGATACCGCCATTCATAACCAGAGAGCCGCTAACACCGCCGCCTATACTGTCAGCTTTATTTCCTTCGATCCTGGCCTGCTCAGACATGGTAACATTTCCATAGATACCGCCACCATTTCCCTTTACCTGATTATCAGAAATGATCACATCTCCAGAAAGGATCGCTGTTGAAATATATCCGCCTCCTCCATGATCTGCTGCATTCCTGCAGATCTTACCGCTGCTGGCTGTCAATTTGCCACTTGAGAAATAAAGTCCGCCGCCCCAGCCGTAAGTGCTTCCCTGAGCCTGGTTATCAGAAATCTCACCGCCGGTCATCACAACATTGGCTCCATCTCCAAATATGCCGCCGCCATAAAAGTTGGCTTTATTGCCATTTATCAGGGTTCCCTCCTGGATCTGTACCTTACAGTAAGCTCCCATGGCAATGCCGCCGCCGGTACCAATGGTCTTATTATTCAGGATCTGTACTCCGAAAAGGACCACATCTGCATAATTGCTGATCCACACACCGCCGCCATAATGGGAGTCGACCCACTGATAATTAATATCCTCATCGGTCAGTGAGTTTTCCTGAATAGTGCCGCCCATAAAGCTGACAGATGACCGGATCTTGTCAGTACTGTAAAAATACATACCTCCGCCATAGGACACTGCCTGATTGTGGGATACCATTCCGGAAACCATTGTAAAATGAATCGGAGCCTGAACATGAACACCACCGCCTCTTATACCGGCAGTATTATTTGAAACAGTCGGGCCATTAAAGATCCATTCATTTTCCACATCAGACACACTATGGATATAAAGGCCTCCTCCATTCTGATCCGCATGATTCTCTGTAATGGAAATCCCGCTGCCAAAGGTACTTGTTTCACAGTCATAAGACTGTATGTACACACCACCCCCATTAAGTGCAGCACTGTTCCCGGTGATGGTGCCGCTCTGATAGGAAAGATCACTTGCATGATAGATCCATATACCGCCGCCGCTGATGCCGGAGCTATTCCCACAGATCCTGCCGCCCTCTATAGACAGACTGGCCTCTTCATTTACATACACACCGCCGCCCCGGCCTGCTGCAGCATAGCCGGTGATCTCTGCCCCCTCTCCAAGGACCAGACGGCCGCCATAGCATACAAATACACCTCTTGTATTCTCGTTGCCAAGAGAAGAAACACTGCCGGATAAGCTGCCATTCTGCAGGGTAAGCTGTCCGTATACAGTAATATTATTGGTATCCTTACCATCCTCTGCTGATGTTTTATCCACAGTCAGCGTATGCCCATTCAGATCCAGTACAACATCCATCCCGTGAGGGATCAGAAGATTCTCTTCTACTGTATCCGGAAAGTTTTCTCCAAGACTTAAGGTAAGTGTTGTAGAGCCTGCCTTCCTTGCTTCTTCGATCAGATACTGAATGGTGCCTTCCTGTGCATCTGCAGGAGCATCCAGAAGAGTGGTATCTGCCGTTTCTTCATTACTGTCAGTAAGCACACTTTCCCCGTCTGTGAAAACATCTTCTATCTGAGATGGATCAGTCTCACTGTCCTGTGCCACTGCATCCTCCATCTGGGATGGATCAGTATCACGATCTGGTACCGCTGCATCCTCTACCTGAGATGGATCAGCCTCACGATCTGGCGCCGCTGTATCCTCCATCTGGGATGGATCAGCCTCACGATCTGGTGCTGCTATATCCTGTATCTGAGATGTGTCAGCCTCACTGCCTTGTGCCGGTACGTCCTCTATCTGTACATCCTCACTGCTGTAAGATTGATCTGCAGATAAGACTTCTTCCTGCTGATATCCATAGTCTTGTCCATAATCAAACGTGGCAGCAGACAAACCGGTGCCCTGGCTTCCCATTGCGATTGCAAATACCAAAAACCAGGACATCCCTTTTTTAAAAGATCTCCAATGGCTGTTTTTCATATTCATACGCTCCTTTTATATATCTTCCTCCACCTGTCTTCTCCTGGTCAAAACAGGTAAAAACCTTCTTTTCTCTTCGCTTCCGCTCCTTTTTTTATTAAGCTAATTTTACTATTCGGTGTGAGGATTGTCAATTAAGAATCAGCCTCATGAAATGCAAAGACTTTCAAAAATATGATTATAGTCAATTTTTATAGCATCAAAATCAGACATATATGAAAAGGGAAGAAGCCAGAAGCCTCTTCCCTTTCTTTTGCAGGTTATTTTACATTGATCTTGATTCGATATGTTTTTGCACCGGATTTGACTGTGATCGTTGCCTTTCCTATCTTTCTGGCTTTGATCTGGCCTTTCTTTGTAACCGATGCGATCTTCTTATCAGAAGATGTATAAGTTATCTTCTGCTGACTTGTAACAGGTGCTGCTGCAGCTGCCAGCTTTAAGGTTTCTCCTTTTTTCAGGGTAACAGTCTTTCTAACCTTTTTCTTTGTCACTGCATTTGTAACTGTCAGCTTTTTGGTCTGAACCGTGGTTTTTTGTACTTTTACTTTAAAGCTTGCTTTTTTACCGCTCTTAAGAAGTACAGTGATGGTAGCCTTTTTCCCTGCTTTTCGGCCTTTGATCACTCCATTTTTCACGGAGACTGCTTTTCCATTGCTGGACTTCCAGGAAACAACTTTGTCTCCCTTGCCCATGGTAACCTTCACTTTGTAGGACTGTTTTACTTTCAGCGGGATAGTGCCTTTCACGCTCAGTGAAATCGTACCTGTCAGTTTCTCTATGGAAGCTGACTCTTTCTTTTTGCACTGGGAGCAGATACGCTCCTTTACACCTGTCTCCAGAACAGTCGGATCTTTTGTAATGATCCATTCTCCGAAGCTGTGCTGTCCTTTGGCCGGAAGTGCTCTGGTCTCAACGACATGGCATCTTGTGCAGCTGCGCTGCTGCTGTCCTTCTGTTTCACAGCCTGCTTCCTTTACAGTGATCCATTCTCCGAAACTGTGCTGTCCCTTGGCCGGAAGTGCTCTGGTCTCAACGATATGGCATCTTGTACAGCTGCGCTGCTGCTGTCCTTCTGTTTCGCAGCCTGCTTCCTTTACAGTGATCCATTCTCCAAAGGTATGGCCATATGCTTCCTGTGTCTGATAGGTTTTTGTGTGATTGTGAACGTTACATCTGTAAGTAATGCTGCCATCTGTTGTACAGGTAGCACTGATCTCAGACTCTTCTGTCCACTGGCACACACCACGCAGTACAGTAATGGTGTCATCACCATACCTTGTGCGCGTATAAACCTGATAGGAATTTCCAGCTTCTAAATAGTAGCCATTAATCTCCCTCACTTCTTTGCCTGTTTCTTCTTCTACAACCTTGATCCAGTCATCCTGATCCATATCAAAGGAATAAAAACCGCTTTCCTCCGGTGTATATCGAAATGCTGCGAGCTGGTTGCCGGCTGCAGGCACCTGGATGGTTTCTCCGGTTTTAAGTACCGGGAGCTGCTCTGTATAAGCTGCTTTCAGGTCAACAAAGCTTCTGCAGCTGCCAAATGCAAAGAAAACACGAAGGGTATCATTCCCAATCCATTTCCAGTACAGGACACGCACATACCGGCCTGCCGGATCCGTCTTACCCTGTAAAATATCTTTGCTGCTTCCATCTGCATAATGGGCAGTGATCACCATTCCATCAAGAGAAATACTATCATCCGCATTTGGATATACAAAAGGATTATCTGGAGCTTTTTTCAACTCTACAGATGTTAGTTCGTCTGCCTTTGCTATATAGAATGAGAATGCATTGGCAGGCTCTTCACCCTGATTTCCAAGATAAACAAGGTAAGAAACTCCCTTTTTCAGCGGTACAAGTCCACTATTGTCTTTCCTGATGGGATTTAGACGAACATCCCACTGTCCCAGTTGAAAATATGTGTAATAGGAACCAAACTCCGTATTCAGGAAAAGCTCATCATTCCCGGAATCAAAATGAATAAAATAATTGCCATCCTCAGGAACTGTAAATCTGTATAAACATTCCTGGCCTGCCTTTAACGAAGCTGTTTTCGGGGTGCCGATCTGAAGAGCCTCTATATCTGATATGCTCCCACAAGGTATTTTCCCGTTTGTGCTGCTCTTCCAGGTCCTGCCATCCTCTTTCTTATACATCAGATCATATACAAAAAACACTTCATTCGTCTCAGGATCGCCGTCCATTTCGGATGAATCCACCACTTTGATCTCATTTCCAAAGTCATCTTTCAGGGTATGATCATAATAATCATCTTCTAGTATTTTTTCGCTTCCATCCTGATAAGTAACCTTAAGACTGTAAGCCCTCAGAGGGTTGGTAAATATTGTAATATTTGCGTCAGAAAATCCCTCTTTCAATACCAGCTCTAATTTGCGGATATCCTTATTCTGAACAAAACCGAAGCATACAGTAGTGGTTCCGCTTTCATCCTTGTGATATAAGTCAACTATATAGCGATAGGTCTTGCCGGCTTCAAGAGAAGCTTTCAATGAAAAATTAGATTCAGACCCGGAGTCATCGTCCTCACCAAGCTGATTCTCATCTGAATATAACACTACCTTAGTGTCCGATCCACCTTCTGATTTTATCCGGTAATCCCCACTGACCGTTGGAGTGAAAACAAAAATCTGTTCACCTCCAGCTTTTATGGTAACTTCCTGGCTAAAACCATCTGTTAAAGTGATTTCTCCGTCAGCACCTGGCTGTCCAGGATTCTCCCCAGACTTTTCCACTATGCGGATCCTGGAATCCTTGTAGGCACTGACTGCAACAATACAGCTTTCCCCTTCATCCATCTGATAGGTCTGTCCTTTTTTCTTGAACCGGCTGCTCATTTCCCGGTAAAAGCTTGCGTCAGCACCCTCTTCTGTCTGAATCTGATAAGTAGCATCTTTAGCAGCAGTGAATCGGTACAGGTGACGATAGGTTTCTTTTACATCTGTCCACTGTTCGAGAATCAATGTTTCTGTAACCTGCGGCTTTTCTGCTTTTACCTGCACACCTGCAGCAGCTATCTGCAGATTTTGGTTATCTTTCGTAAGAACCGGTGTGATTGTATAAGTACCCTTTTTCATGGTCTCATCAAAATCCATCTCTTTCCCTGATTCTGACAAAACACTGTAATACACATTGCAACCGGCGATCTGATCATACGCCTTTACCTTTTCTCTTCGGCCATCTTCATATATAGCCACTGTCTGCAGTCTTACATCTGAATAGCTGTCCATACCTGGAATATAAGTCACATCCTCCAGCAATGTTGTTTCAAGCTTTACAGGCAGCTCATTTTTTTTGATGCACAGCTGTACATCCGGGCCATATTCATTATTTGCGTACAGACTAAAGAAATAAGTTTTACCAGCTTCAAGGTTAAAGGCCATATCAGAAGCTTCATTATTTGAATTGATTAAATACTTACCATTTTCATCATACACAGTCAACGAAGCATCTGTATTCACTTCCAGTTCATACACACCTGAAGCACCTGGGGTGAACTGATACAACAGACGGTTTGAAGCTGCAGAGCCTGTCTGTACCTGATCTGTTTCAAGAACAGGCGCACCAGAATCCTTCAGTGAAAGAATTTTTACAGGAATGCCCTGCTCTGACATTTTCTCGCCATAGCCTAATTTAAGAATGTAATCTCCTGTAGAAACAGACCACCTATTATCATAAGGAATCGGACTGTTTTCCAATGTTCCATCTTCCTTCCGGAGATAAAGCCATCCATCAAGACGCTTATCGTACTGATCTGTCTCTCCAAGAGAAAGGATCTCTTCTGTTCCATCGTCCATTTTCACTTTAGCCCGAAGGTTATCGAAATATACTGTCTCCAGATTCTGAATGAAAACATTGTTATCATTCTCCCAGCCAGGCAGAATTTCCACAGACGCAGCCACCGGCTGTTTGTAAATATACAGATTAAAATCCTGCGCCTGATTGGTATAGATTGAGATGAAATATTTGACTCCTCCTGTCAGTTCTTTGTCACCAGCCAAAAGCCCAATATATGGAAGCTGATTATTTGCTTCATCCCAAAGCCCTATAGATGCATTTACATTCCGGTCTGAATAATTAAAAGAATAATGTCCATCTGTTTCCGGGATGAAGATATAATAATTAGTGCCATCCTCATTCAATGGAAGCTTTTGACGGCCCATTTTTAACTGAGGCAGACGTGATGCATCTTTTTGTACGGAAAGAACGGAAAGCCTGATCTCTTCGCGGACAGTTCCAGCAGTAAAGATGGCTTTATATTCTCCGGCAACGGAACCTTCCTGTGCAGACCATGGGATATAATTTCCGTTTTCATCTTCACGCAGCCATTCTACAGCAATGGTGTTACCTATATTATCTTCAACTGAAGATTTACCAAAAAGAACAGCTATTTCAGCGTGGCTGCCATCTGCATAGTCTATACTTAAATCACCTGGTATCCAGATTTCCGGATTCATACCTTCGATCTGGATGTACTCTTTTTTAGGGAAAGACATCGCTGTAATATCCTGTCTTCTAAGCAGGCTCAGGGCCGCATTTTCTCCCTGGTGTCCTCCACCGTAAAATTTAAAAAAGATTGTATCGCCTGCATTCAAAGCCTGGATGTTTTCATATTTTACTGACTGATAGCCGCTGCCGGTTTTCTTATAAATGTCATAGTATTTGGACGTAATATCAGAAATACTATATCTGTCTGTTTCCGGTGCTGTAAAGCTGTAAAAGGCATGCTGGACATATGGAGAAACAACAGAAATCCCTTTTCCACAGTC
Source organism: Blautia sp. 1033sp1_1033st1_G9_1033SCRN_220408 (assembly GCF_040929965.1). Taxonomy (NCBI): domain Bacteria; kingdom Bacillati; phylum Bacillota; class Clostridia; order Lachnospirales; family Lachnospiraceae; genus Blautia; species Blautia sp. 1033sp1_1033st1_G9_1033SCRN_220408. The sequence continues at coordinate 89,029 of NZ_JBFKZO010000003.1, forward strand.
AATAGCGCCCTTGTAAAGAACAGAATTGGTGATTTCTTTTACTGCAAAGGGAACAGGATCACTGGAAACATTACCGCTCCTGAATATCAGCTGATAATCTCCGGCAGGGAGAACGTCTGATACTTCATGCACAGTTCCGTCTTTATCATTGATCAGATAAGGTTCAAAGACCATCTCATCAATCCGGATAACGGTAGAGCCAAATGTTAATGTGCCTTCTTTTGAGGGTCCATTATCAAAGAAAACCAAAATCTTTGCTTCTGTGTAGCTTTTAAGACCGGCAATCGCTTCTCCTAGTGTGCTGGTGATCTGGATCTTTTCAATATTGGGGATTCTGGTAATGGTTACATCAGCAGTTTCGCCCTGATCCTCATCCATGTAGTAAAAACGCACATAATAAACCTGGTCTTGATCAAGTATATATTGTCTCCGATACTGAAAAACGCCGGAGTACTCACCCCATTTTTCGGATATGGGAGATATTTTAATAAAATCATGATCCCTGTCGGTCACCTGCAATTGTCCTGGGGAATCAAAGGCATAGGTTCCACTTTTGGTTGGAACAAATTTGTACCACAGGGCATCATCCTGAGAATGAACCCGTTTCACTGCTGTGGTGCCTTCATGGATATCCGTCCATGGATCCCCTGCAGTAAACTCATAAGATAAGGAATCCGGATCAGCAGGAGTGTAGCCTTCCACTTCAAATCTGACTTTGTAGGTACCTGCTTTCATCATAGCAGAACCGGCGCTGCCAGATGGTTCCCCCGCACTGTTATAATACAAATATCCGGCCTTATGTCCATAAGTGTCCATAGGGAATGCATTTCTCGCTGTAACGGTAACTGTCTGTGAAGGTGCATTATGATAATTAAATGTAAGCTGAGCCCCGGCTGCATATACATATTCTGAACACTGCACGTATTGCTTCCGGGCGTTCTCTGCATTTAAAGTAACAGAGGTAATATCATAATCTTCAGAATACTTAACAACTCTTACTTTGTAGCTTCCTGTGCCATAATCAAGCCAGGTACGGAACAAATACTGTTTACCTTTTACCAGATCATAGGTGATCCTGGAAAGATGTGTCCAATTTCCGGATATTTCATCCTCTTTCAAAAGAGGCTTTTCCTGTTCTTCTACGTCCTCGCATAAATTTGCATGGGTTCTGGCAAAAACAGTATTCTCATCGGTCATGAAAACGTATTTGCCATCTTCCTCAGGTGTGAAATGAAACCAGGCTTCCTCTCCTTCTGTTCTGATCTCTGCTGAAAAATCCATACTGGTATTGATCTGCGTGCAGAAACCTGGATAGGTTATGGTAGTACCTGAGCCACTGTCCTCATTAGAAGCATCCGCATCATATACATCCTGAAATACTTCTTCAGACTCTGTCATGCTCTCTCCTGATGAAAAAAGCTGCTCTCCCTCATCTTCTACGTATGTGCTGTCGCTTTCCACATCGTAAAAGGAAAGATCCGGGTCTGCGTTGTCTGCTTCCGTAACCTGCTCTGCTGCCTGAGAATCTTCATCCGGCACATCAAACACCTGGTCAGTATCCTGGGTCAGGCTTTCCTGCTCTTCGGTGGCAAACTCTGTGGCACCAGCCATCAAAGCGGTGCTGTCAATGCTTGTAGCCGTCATAGCCATTGCCAGGATCCATGCAATTTTCCTTTTTTTCATATTGGTTGTCCTCCCTCTGGTAATAATATAGCTTTTATTGCTGCTTTTATTACTGCTTTTATTGTTGCCTGGTACAGTGAATATTAAGTAACCACCATATTGGCTTGCCTTAATTTTTACTGTACTAGATCAGCTTTCTTTTTTTTGCTTCTGCAATTGCTGCGGTTTTGTTTTTCACACCCAGCTTCCGGTATGTCTCCTTATTATGATATTTCACTGTGGCTTCGGAAAGCTTCAGCATAGCTGCAATCTCCGAAGCTGAAAGACCTTCTTCCTGTAATTTCAGAATACGGGTAGCATTGCTGCTTAATACAATATGTGTTTCTTCATCGCCTTGCAGGTAAGAAGGATAATTTTCAGCCATCTGTTTACACTCTGACAGCACCTGCTTCTTGTAAGCTCCATCTTTCCAGATGAACTTTTCCTTTCCGAAAAGCGGATAAACAAGAGAGCCCTCTCTGCTGAAGATCCGTACAAAATGATATTCCTCAGCCTGTGTAATGCACCATTGGAATGTATCCTTCCATCCGGTCTGTCCTGTCTGATATTGTACGATAGCTAACAGAAGCTGCACCTCCATATGGATGTATGTACGCTTCATCATAACTGCATAGTACAAAAGCTGCTGCAGAAGACAATAAGCTGCTTCAAATCTGCCCATCCGGATATAAACCCGCACCTTCGTCAGGTACCGGAACCGATCCATTGTATAAAATTCTTTTTTTTCATCAGGTGCTGTCTTTAGCCATGCAGATACATCTTCCCCTTGATACAAGCCAATCCTGCAAAGAAACGTATCCAGATTTTCAAGAAGATTCGGTGCTTCCAGTTCAGCCCGCTCCCGCAGGCTTAATAACGTGGTCCTGGCGCCTGCAGCATCGTTTTTTAAAACGGACAGCCAGGCCAATATACCGCTTCCTACAAATACAAGTTCCATCTTCCCGCTGCTGTCAGCTTCCATTCTGCCCTTTTCAGCGCAGGAAAAGATCTCAAAGGTATCGCCTCCTTTTTCCAGATAGCTTTCTGCCAAAGCCAGGGGCACCAGGCCCTTTCCATATTTGCCAAGAACAAAAGACACAGGCTTTCCTATGCTTGCTGCCAGTTCTCTGTCCCGTTTGCTCCATTCGCAAAAATCCTTGCCCCCATTCATAATGGAAGGAAGATTACTGGTAACGGCAAGCTCCGGCAATACAACTTTACGATTACGCAGCAGAATATCTGCATTCTTGAGAAGATCTATCATCTTCACAGTTCCTGTGTGGGGCAGTCCGATCTTCAGGTAAAGAAGCCGGTCCCTTGCCTCTTTGCCGGAACTGCCGGAATGCTTCTGGGCATATACCTCCAGTTCATGATACCAGCGTTCGCTCTCATCTATATTCAGCAGCATGGAATGCAAAAGACTAAGTCCTGCCATCAAAACAGGGCTGTCTGCCACGATCCGATGAGGAAGAGCCAGATAATATTTGCGAAGTTCAAAATAGTGGCCACTGGAAGGATTCTTTCTTGCGTTGGAAATAAGCAGTCTGGAAATACTATCCATATCCTGATATTTTTCGTACATCGCAAGGGCTTCAGGAATCCTGCCTGCAAGTTCGTAATACAGACCTGCCGTATAATACAGCCGTTCGATCTGGTCCGGAGTCCGTTTCCTGTGAAGCCTCTGCTGCATGGAAACACGCATTTCCCATCTGCATTTCCAAATACCATCTGTCCCGCTGATATCAAAAAAATTGCCGGTAAGCTCTGCTTCTGCGATCAACTGCTCTACATCATTTCTCCCTGTAAGCATGGCAGCCAGCTGCAAAGTAAAAGACTCTGTAATAGAAACATCCATGAAGAAATCCTGTAATTCCGTGTCCCACTGGTCATATACCTGGGTTTCCAGAAAATCCCAGACACGTTTCTTGGTACGCTCCAGATCTCCTTTTTCCATAACAAAAAACACTAAAGACATGGGAATGCCCCGTCCTACTTGCCAGATCTTCCGGTGCTCTTCCTCTGAGAAAACCAGTCCGGCACGCTCTGTATATATTTTCTGCTGTTCTAATGTGAGAAGAAAATCCTTCTCCGGGATCTCTACAAACATGTATTTCGTCCGTAATCCCAGCAGCCATCTGGGAAAGGGACATCTTCCGATCAAAATCAGCCAAACATTATCCTGATCCAGTAACTGACGGATCTTAGCAGAGAAAAGTTCTCTTTGCGCACTGTCTGTTACACAGTGAAGATCATCCAGGATCACCGTGCGCTCTCCTTCATATTCCTTTATCTCTACCATCTCTGCAGCAGTATCAGCAGCGCTGTAATAGGTGCAGCGTTTCATGTTAAGATTATTCATAACCAGAGAAGTCTTCCCAATGCCGGTCACTCCGTAAAGATACAACGGTGTTCGGAATTTACGGGCAGATCTGAACTTACGGACTGCAGTCTCCGGACTTATGTAATTGTCATTGATCAATCGGACGCTTGTATTCATATCCCCCTCCTTTGTCCTTTTCCAATTATGATAGTATAATTTTACCAGAAAAAAGCCAATTAAGGAACTATCCTTTTGGATAGTTCTATGTGAATCATGCAAAAACTGCCGTACTGAAAATCAGTACGGCAGCTCACATCAGGCATCAAAATCTGTTTCAAATACACCTTCCGGTGTTCTCATTGTCAAAATCCCAAGGTTAAAGTCCTGGTCTCTTATAGTGATGTGATACTCAAAGATCACATCATCCTCAAATTTGGAAAGAAGGATGTAACTTCCGTTCTCTTTTCCCTCGATCTGGTCGCAGATGTCTTCGTACACATCTTCTCCTCTGATAGCACGTGGATAACCAGAGGCTTTGATCTTCTTTTCAATCAGTTCAAATAACTCATTCATGCTTCCTGGATCCCTGTCACTTCATAACCGGCATCTTTGATCACCTGACGGATCTTGTCTTCATCCAAATGCTCCTTTGCAGTGATCACTGTGGTGTTTTTCTCATGGGAAGATACCACATCTTCTACCTGGAATGCATTTTTGATTGCCTGATTTACATGTGCCTCGCAGTGTCCGCACATCATTCCCTCTACGTTTACAGTGATTGTTACCATGTTTTTCTTCTCCTTTTCGTTATGATTGTTTATTTTATGATTACATGCTTCATGATTACATTCGTCATGATTGCATGTTTCATTATTGTTGATTTCATGATTATTGATTTCATGATTATTGATTACATGATCCCCTGTGACCATGTAATCAAGATCCACCGGATGGATCTTTTTATCCTTCCCTGCATCATGAATCCTAAACAGGTTCAGCCGCAGCGCATTGGTGACAACGCAGAAGCTGGACAGACTCATGGCCGCTGCACCGAACATAGGGTTTAAAGTCCAGCCAAACAGCGGGATCCATACACCGGCAGCTAGTGGAATACCGATCACATTGTAGAAAAATGCCCAGAACAGGTTCTCGTGGATATTCCGAAGGGTGGCACGGCTCAGCCTTACTGCAGCCGGCACATCACTTAGGCGGCTCTTCATCAGGACCACATCAGCAGCATCAATAGCTATGTCGGTACCTGCTCCAATAGCAATCCCCAAATCTGCTCTTGTAAGTGCAGGCGCATCATTGATGCCATCACCTACCATGGCAACCTTGCCCTTTTCTTTCAGCTTACGGATCACACTTTCTTTACCATCAGGAAGTACTCCTGCGATCACCTGGTCCACACCGGCCTGTGCACCGATTGCTTTGGCTGTACGTTCATTATCACCGGTAAGCATAACTACCCGGATCCCCATAGCCTGCAGCTCCCGAACAGCCTGAGGACTGTCCTTCTTGATCACATCTGCCACAGCAATGATACCAATCAGCTTTCCATCCCTCATAAAGAGCAGCGGTGTTTTGCCTGCGTCTGCCAGTGTCTTTGCCTGTACGGTAAAAGAATCTGGCACCCGGGTCTTTGAAGAAACAAATGCAAGACTTCCGCCTGCCATAATCCTGTGATTCACAGTACCTGTAAGTCCGTTGCCTGGAAGTGCCGTGAAATCAGAAATCTTAAGAAGCTCCAGATCCATTTCTTTTCCTTTTGTTAAAATGGCTCTTGCCAGCGGATGCTCACTCCTGCTCTCTAATGTATAAGCATACTGAAGCAGCTCCTCTTTGTCAACTCCAGGAGCTGGCAATACATCCGTTACCTCAGGCTGACCGCTGGTGATGGTGCCTGTTTTGTCAAGGGCAACAATCTGCACCTTTCCGGCCTCTTCCAGGGAAACAGCTGTTTTAAACAAAATACCGTTCTTGGCACCCATGCCATTCCCAACCATAATAGCTACCGGAGTTGCCAGGCCAAGAGCGCAGGGGCAGCTGATCACAAGAACGGAAATCCCTCTTGCAAGGGCATAGCCAAAATCATGTCCGGTAAGCAGCCAGACCAAAGTGGTGATCACTGCAATCGTGATCACTGTCGGCACAAAAATACCAGACACCTTATCTGCAATCTTTGCAATGGGAGCTTTTGTTGCAGCTGCATCACTGACCATTTTGATGATCTGGGAAAGTGTGGTATCCTCTCCTACACGGGACGCTGTACATTTGATAAATCCGGACTGGTTCACTGTACCAGCTGACACCTGGTCGCCAGCAGCCTTGTCTACAGGAATGCTTTCTCCTGTAAGAGCAGATTCATTTACAGCACTGTTTCCTTCCAGTATCACGCCGTCAACCGGAATATTCTCCCCTGGACGTACAAGGAATACATCCCCTTTCTGCACCTGTTCCACAGGAACAGAAATCTCTTTACCATCTCTTTCCACGGAAGCAGTTTTGGGAGCCAGCTTCATCAGGCTTTTCAGCGCATCTGTAGTCTTCCCCTTGGAACGTGCTTCCAGCATTTTTCCTACCGTGATCAAGGTAAGGATCATGGCTGCAGATTCAAAATAGAATTCCATCATATAATTCATCACTGCTGCCATATCTCCATCCACCTGTGCACGGGTCATGGCAAACAATGCATATACGCTCCATACAAAGGATGCCATGGAGCCTAATGCAACCAAAGTATCCATGTTGGGGGAACGGTGCCATAAGCTTTTAAAACCATTAATGAAAAACTTCTGGTTGATCACCATAACAATGGCAGCCAGGATCATCTGTACCAGCCCCATAGCCACATGATTATCCTTAAACCATGCAGGCAGAGGCCATCCCCACATCATATGTCCCATGGAAAAATACATTAGCACAAGTAAAAATCCTGCCGATGCGATCAGGCGGCGTTTTAATGCAGGTGTTTCATGGTCCTCCAGTGCTTCTTCCGCTTCTGACTGAGAAACCCTATTGCTTTTGTTTCCTTTTAAGGATGCTCCATAACCTGCAGCAGTTACTGCCGAAATGATCTCAGCCGGAGATGCAGTCCCTTCCACACCCATAGAATTGGTCAGCAGGCTGACAGAGCAGGCGGTAACACCCGGAACTTTGGATACCGCCTTTTCTACCCTGGCGCTGCAGGCTGCACAGCTCATCCCTGTTACATTATATTGGTCCATCTTCATTCCTCCTGGTAAACGGACATGTGGCCTGACCTCCACATAATCATACATCTATTTCATAAGCTTCTGAAGAGTTGCCACAAGCTCATCAATGGTCTCATCCTTCCCCTGACGGATATCCCTGGCCACACAGGTGCGGATGTGATTGGCAAGCAGTTCTTTGTTAAAAGAATTCACAGCTGCATTCACAGCTGCAGACTGGATCAGGATATCATTACAGTAGGCATCATTCTCCAGCATACCGATGATACCCCGGATCTGTCCTTCAATACGCTTCAGCCGGTTGATCAGCTTCTTACGCTCCTCTTGGGATCGGTCTGTATGCTTTTCGCTGCAGCAGCAGTTTTTCTTTTCAGTCATGGCATTCTCTCCTTTCTTCATATACCCCGTATGGGTATTTCTTATTTCAAAACCACTATATACCCCGTTAGGGTATTTTGTCAAGGAAATTTACACATCTTTTTCATTATTATCCTTTACATTTTTTCTCAATAATAGTATCGTATGATTACAATGCTTACAGGAGTGCAAATGCAAAGCAAAGCCTGTAAGCAAGTTTTTTTGTGATGAGGGGATTTGAAAATGGAAGCAACCAATGAAAAAATAAAAACCGGTGCCATTCATATGACGTCCGGTTCGTTATGGAAAAATATCTTTTTATTCAGCGTTCCTTTAATGCTGGCCCAGATCCTGGAGATTTGCCACAAAGCAGGCGGTTATTGACGCAGGAATGGAAAGGATACGAATCATGGCACTCTCCTACTGCATCAGTGCCTTTATGGACTGCTCCATTGCAGCTTCCAGAGGGATCGGGAAAAGTGTGGTACCAACGGTTGTTGTGATCCTTGGCTCCTGTGTGTTCCGTATTGTGTGGATCTACACAGTGTTCGCACATTTTCACACGATCCCATCCCTGTATCTTCTTTATTTCTTCTCCTGGTCTATTACTTCTGTTGCGGAAGTCCTTTATTTTGTCTTCAGCTTCCGAGGGCTGAAAGTACGTTTATAATGCAGGCTGTTTCATCCTGTGTACTTTCCTGCGGACGAAATAGAAGCACACCACCTGGAGTAAAATGGTAACGGTCCAGGATGCAGGATAAGAAATAAACAGGAACCGAAGAGATCTGTGGGAAGGGAAAAGCCCGAAAACCCAAAGAATCCTCATTCCAACCGTACCGATCACAGACAGGATCATGGGTACTGCAGAGTGGCCCATACCACGCAGGGCACCTGGAAACAGATCCATCATACCGCAAAGGAAATAAGGGATTGTGGTATAAGCCATGATCTCCATACCGCACTGGATCACCTGGGGATCATCTGTATAGATCTTCAGGATCTGAGGGCCAAAGAAATAAGCACCGCAGCCTAAGATAAGAGAAAAGCCGGCAGAAAGGATCATACAGTCTACAAGCACCTTATCCATTCGCTTAAATTTCCCTACTCCATAATTCTGACTGGTAAAGCTCATACAGGACTGGGTCACTGAATTAACCGATACATACAGGAAGCCAAAAATATTATTGGCTGCCGTATACCCTGCCATGGCAATGGAACCAAAGGAATTTACAGAGGACTGAAGCAGTGCATTGGACAGATTGATCACTGTGCTTTGGATTCCGGCAGGAATCCCTACCTGGAAAATCTGTTTCAGATAAAAGCCCTTCATGGTCAACTTGGATAACTTAAGCTGATAACTGCCATCTGTATGACATAGGCACCGTAGCACCAGTATACAGGAAATCATCTGAGAAACTACCGTAGCAATGGCTACACCTGCTACATCCAGATGGAAGCAGATTACAAGGATCATGTTCAGCACTGCATTGGTAAGGCCGGAAATGATCAGAAACATTAAGGGACGCTTGGTATCCCCTACTGCACGAAGGATAGCCGCCCCATAATTGTACAGCATAAAAAAAGGCATTCCAAGGAAATAGATCCTCATATACAACACGGACTGCTCGATTACATCATCCGGTGTACCCATTAATTCAAGTGCAGGTCTTGTCATGATGAAACCGATCACAGCCATTACAATACCGCTTACCAGAGCAAGTGTTATGGCTGTGTGCACAGTTTCTGACATTTCCTTATGCTTTCCTGCTGCATAGAATCTTGCAGCCAGTACGTTTGCCCCAAGGGAAACCCCTATAAAAAGATTTGTAAATACACTGATCAATGCTGTAGTAGAACCTACCGCAGCCAAAGCCTGGCTGCCGCTGAATCTTCCTACCACAATAATGTCTACCGCATTAAACATCAGCTGCAGGATACCTGACAGCATAAGCGGAACGGCAAAAGTGATCAATTTATCCATGATCGTGCCATTACACATATCGATCTCGTACTTCTTACTGTTGCTCATCTTACTATTATCCCCCATTTCAGCTAAGCTCAAACATTCCATGATATAGCTGGTAATATTTTCCCTTTTGTTTCAGAAGATCCTCATGGTCTCCCCTTTCAGCAATCTCACCATGCTCCAGCACTATAATGGCATTGGCATTGCGTACTGTGCTTAAGCGATGAGCGATCACAAATACTGTCCGCCCTTCCATCAGCTGATCCATCCCCTTCTCAATCAGTGCTTCTGTACGGGTATCTACTGAGGAGGTTGCCTCATCCAGGATCAGCACCGGCGGGTCTGCCACAGCTGCCCTGGCAATTGCTAGAAGCTGCCGCTGTCCCTGGGAAAGCTTGGCTCCATCTGCAGTGATCATCGTATCATATCCATCCGGCAGACGGCGGATAAAAGAATCTGCATTTGCGATCCTGGCTGCTTTTTTAACTTCTTCCATGGTTGCATCCAGTTTTCCAAAACGGATATTGTCTGCTACTGTGCCTGTAAACAGATGGGTGTCCTGAAGAACGATGCCAAGAGAATGGCGCAGATCTGCTTTTTTGATCTGTCTTACATCTAATCCGTCATATACCACCCTGCCTTTTTGCACCTCATAAAAGCGGTTGATCAGATTGGTGATGGTAGTTTTTCCTGCTCCTGTAGAGCCTACAAAAGCAATTTTCTGCCCTGGCTTTGCATATAAACTGATATCCTTCAGGATCGATCGACCGTTTATATATCCAAAATCCACATGTTCAAACCGCACATCCCCGCAAAGAGGGATCAGGCTGCCATCTGCTGTGCGCCAGGCCCATTTTCCGGTAGCTTCCTTACACTGGATGATCTGATCCTTTTCCTGACGTACCCTTACCAGCCGGGCAGTTCCTTCATCAATCTCAGGCTTTAATTCCATCACCTGGAACACCCGCTCCAGACCAGCAAGTGCTGACAAGATAAAATTACTTTGCTGTGTAAACTGGTTAATAGGAAGGGCCGCCTGCCTCACAAATACAAGATAGCTGGCAAGACTGCCCATGTCCGTCTTTCCCTGAAGAGCCAGAAGTCCTCCAAGCACTGCCACAATAGCACAATTAATATAGGAAATAGTCACTACCACAGGAACCATGGTTGCCGCATACCCTTGTGCACCTGTACCAGCCTGGCGAAGCTCCTCGTTTTTCTTACAAAAATCCTTAAAGCTTGCTTCTTCATGATTGAATACTTTGATCACTTTCTGTCCGGTGATCATTTCTTCAATAAAACCGTCCAACTGCCCCAGACTTTGCTGCTGTGCGGCATAGTATGCTTTACTTTTCTTCCCACTGAACCTTATATACCAGAACATGATTCCATAGCAGGCAGTTACGATTAAAGACAGCCTCCAGTTCAGGATATAAAGTACAGTCAAAGTGCCCACCATCTGGATAAAGCTTTGGATGGCCATGGCAAAGCTGTTATTTAAAGCCTCGGAAATAGTATCGATGTCATTTGTAAAAAGACTCATAATATCTCCGTGGCCATGAGTATCAAAGAATCTTAGCGGAAGTGTCTGGATATGTTCAAAAAGATCTTTACGGATATCATACAGCACCTTTTGAGAAGCCTTTACCATAGTCTGTGTGTATCCCCAGGCAGAAAAGGCTCCTGTGGCAAAAATCCCGGCAGCCAATAATACTCCCATCAACAGGGAATGTATATCTCCATCTGCCAGATGATTGACAATGGGCCGGATCATGTAAGTACCTGCCAGATTTGCAATGGCACTGATAGCAACCATAACTGCCACAGCAAGGAAGATCAGTCTGTGCCTGCCTATATAAGAAAGAAAAAATGCCAGCGTTTTCTTAAGGTTCTGGGGTTTCTTCCCACTATACTGTCTGGAAGCCATCTTCGTCCCCTCCCTTCATCTGCGAAGCATAAATCTCCTGGTAAATCGAATCATTAGCAAGAAGCTGCGTGTGGGTTCCGGTGGCATGGATCCTGCCATCATCCATGATAATGATCTGATCTGTATTCATAACCGATGTAATCCGCTGGGCAATAATGATCTTTGTAATGTGCGGATATCCGGCAAGCGCTTCACGGATCTTCCTTTCTGTGGCAGTATCCACTGCACTGGTGGAGTCATCAAAAATCAATATCCGTGGCTTTCCAAGTAAGGCTCTGGCAATACAAAGTCTTTGCTTCTGCCCTCCTGACAGGTTTCCTCCGCCCTGCTCCAGCATGGTATCCAGACCATCCGGAAGATTTTCCAGGAATTCATCTGCACAGGCTGCTTTGCAGGCATTCCAGACCTCCTCATCAGAAGCATCCGGATTCCCCCAAAGAAGATTTTCTCTCACAGTGCCGGAAAACAATATATTTTTTTGAAGAATAATGCCTACCGCCCTGCGAAGTGCAGCCAGATCATATTCCCGCACATTATGACCGCCTACTTTTATACTTCCGCAGGTTGTATCATACAGTCTGGGGATCAGCTGTACCAAGGTTGTTTTGGATGCTCCGGTACCTCCAAGGATCCCTACCGTCTGTCCCGGCAGGATATGAAGAACCACCTTCGATAATGCATATTCCTTTGCATTTTCATGGTATTTAAAGGATACATCCTCAAAATCAATTCTGCCGTCAGGCACTTCCTTCCGGCCGTTTTGGGGTGATGCCAGGATGATTCTTTCATCCAGAACTTCTACAATACGATGAGCGCTGGCCAGAGATCTGGTAAGCAAAAGAAACACATTGGCGATCATCATAAGAGAATTCATCACCTGCATCACATAGCTTAAAAATCCGGTAAGATCTCCTACTTTCAGCCCTGATGTAAGAATCATATTGCCTCCAAACCACATGATCAGTACAATCGCAAGGTACATTACAGCCTGAAAAGCGGGCAGGTTCAAAACTGCATAATGAAAAGTCTTTTCGCAAGAAGCTGTAAGGTCTGTATTAACCTTTGCAAACTTATCCTCTTCGTATTCATCCCGCACAAAAGCCTTTACTGCACGAATGCCTGTAAGCCCCTCCTGGACTACATGGTTCAGTCGGTCCATGATCTGCTGAAGCCTGGTATACATAGGCGCTACCTTAGAGACGATCCAGTACAGGATCAAAGCCAGTACAGGAATACATACAAGAAAAACAATGGCAAGCCTGGCATTCATCCAAAAAGACAGAAGAACCCCCATCACCAGAAGAGAGGGACCCCTTGTCACCGGCCTGAAGCCTGCGCATACCATATTTTGGATCACAGTAATGTCTGTTGTCATCCTTGTTACAAGAGATGAGGCTGCAAAGTGATCCAGATTGGAAAAAGCATATTGCTGTACCTTTGCATATTCGGCTTCACGCAGCTTTGCTCCCCATCCATAAGCAGCCCTGGCTGCATAACGGGCATACAAAAGCCCGGTAAAAAGGGCTGCTCCGGCACACAGGATCATCTGTATGCCTTTTATATAAATATAATGGATATCATGATTAGCCACACCTGTATCGATCAGGTCTGCGATCATAATAGGGATAAACAACTCAAAACAGGTTTCGATCAATACAAGCACCCCGCCAAGCACCATATCCTTCTTATATGATCCCATATACTTCAGCAGCCGTCTCATATCATTCATGTGCAAATCACTCCTGTTCTGTCACTGCAGTTCCCAGATAGTAAAATCCTTTACAGGTATCCAGACGTACCTGGATATATTTTCCAAGCATATCAGAAGTCCCCGGGAAATGTACAAGAAGATTGTACTGGGTCCTGCCTGTAAAGATCCCTTTTTCCTTGCTTTCTGTCTCTACCAACACTTCCTGCACAGTGCCCTGGAATCTGGAGGATACCATCCTGCCCTTTTCCTGGACAAGGGAAAGAAGACGGTCAAAACGGTCTTTCACCACGTCCTCAGGTACCTGATCCTCCATTTTGGCAGCCGGTGTACCGCTTCGCTTGGAGTAAATAAATGTAAAAGCTGTATCAAAATCAGATTTATCAACCACATCCAGTGTTTCCAGAAAATCTTCTTCTGTCTCACCTGGGAATCCTACAATAATATCGGTAGTCAGGGAAATATCCGGCACCGCCCCCCGGATCTTCTGCACAAGCTCCAGATATTTATCTTTATCGTAACGGCGATTCATCAGCTTCAGGATCCGGCTGCTGCCAGACTGCATGGGAAGATGAAGATGATGGCATACCTTCTTGCTTTTGCCCATATATTCGATCAATTCGTCAGACAGATCCTTTGGATGGGAAGTCATGAACCGGATCCTTTTAAGGCCAGGAACAGCTTCTACCATCTGAAGAAGCTGCGCAAAGGTTATCGGATGCTCCAGGGTTTTGCCATAGGAATTTACATTCTGTCCAAGAAGCATCACCTCTGTCACCCCATCTGCTACCAGAGACTTCACTTCATTTACGATCGCCTCAGGCTCTCTGCTGCGCTCCCGTCCACGTACATAAGGAACAATACAGTAGCTGCAGAAATTATTGCAGCCGAACATAATATTTACCCCGGATTTGAAAGAGTAATTACGCTCTGTAGGCAATTCTTCCACGATCTGTTCTGTACCTTCCCAGATCTCCACCAGCTGGCTGTCCCTGTTTTTCATCTCATAGAACAGCTCTGCAAACCGGAAAATATTGTGGGTTCCAAATACAAGATCTACAAATGGATAATCCTTCCTGATCTTATCTACTACATGCTGTTCCTGCATCATGCAGCCAAATAAAATGATCTTCATATCAGGATTGTGTTTCTTCAGATTATGAAGCTTGCCAAGACGGCCATATACCTTCAGATTGGCATTCTCACGGACGGTACAGGTATTGTAGATCACGATATCTGCATTTTCGGATTCTTTCCGGCTAAAGCCCATCTCATCCATAATACCAGCTACAACCTCAGACTGCTTTTCATTCATCTGACAGCCAAAGGTCTGAAGACAATATGTTACCGGTCTGCCAAGAACAGCACTCTCCCTTGCAAGGAGTTCCCTGATCTTTCCCATAAAGTAATACTGTCTTTTGGTCTCGTCAGCCGGCGGCTGTCCTGTAAGATCTATTTTAGTAAAATCAATTTCGTTAAACATAATTCCTCCCGTTTCACATATGCATGATTATAACAGAAAAACAACCCCAAAAAACGACTCTTCTGGGGCTGCATGTATCTTTTTATTATTTTATTTTATCCTATTCACAGCAGTTTGTCTACCATTTATTCGGGCGAATCAACAGTTGTATGAACCATTTATTCAGGCGAATCAACCGCCAGCCATTGCTGTCCGGGCTGTTTGACAGCATGAAATCCAATCTGTACAATACCGCGATTTAAGCAAATACGCAATGCTGGTCAAGGGCTGTTTTCAGTGCACTTGCACTGCTAGTATGGATCCGGGCAACAGGAATATTGTTCTTTTTGGCTTCCTGTGAAGCGCTTAATACCATTTTGTGGGATACGGTATTGGTAAAAAGGACCATCAGATCCGGACTTCCGATCTTCTTACGGATGGATCCGTTCTCCTTTGGAAAAATCTTAGCTTTGTATCCGTATCCTTTGCAGATATCTGTATACTGACATACCATTCTTTCATTTCCACCGATAATTACAATACTCATGTGCGTCCTCCTTTAGCTGGCAAATATTTATTAGTTGTTTCTAACCCATGATTAAAAAATAAAGGGCTGATCTGTCAAACCTACTGATGTAAGTGAGCTCCCATCCAATATTCTTTTATCAGGCCGTCCATATCATTCTCATAATCGTTAGTCTATGCTAACTTGCTATTAAGATACCTGATTTTGGACAGCCCGTCAAGACTGTATTTATAAAAAAACAGTTATTGAGAAATCTTATCGACAAGCAGTTAAGACACCAATCCACTTGTATAAGAAAAAATATATTCCAAAGGAAGAATACGGATATCCCTGGTACATTCTGAAAGTTCTTCCCTGGTCAGTTCTTGTCCCCATGTTTTTCCAATTTCTATACGCAGGGCTGGCCGTGCTGTGATCTGCTGATAAAATGGTTCCGGGGCCCCAGCGGTAAAATATCTGCTTTCCTTATTTTCAGGGACTATGACGCTTTGTTTTTCCAGATGGTAACCCATCTTCAAACCGGATGCCTGTTCTTTTTTTACTCTTCTTCTGTCTGTACACTGTTGAAGATTTCTGGCAATTTTATGGCTTTTATATATCTGTCTGCCATTAATATCTCCTGTATAGTACAAAATCCTTTGCCAGGCCTGTCCAAAGGAGAGCAGGCCTTCTCCCTGATATTCCTGAAAAATCCGGATCAAAGCCTTTACTTCATTTTCGCTGGCTGGCCCCTGCCCTGCTCTTGTCCTTTTGTACCCGGATGTGGGAAAATTCCTGGAAAGATCCATCCCTCTTGCATTGCATCCAAATTCTTCACAGGGAATCTGCTGCATCTTCAGCATCTGCCTGTAGATAGGATTTCGGATCACAGAAAAGCCGTTTCGGCAGATTTCATAACCATCTGGATTGGCTAACGGGATCACACATAGCCTGATCTGATCCAGAAGTTTCCTGATATCATAAAAATCCTCAAAAAGCCATCCACACTCATAGGCTTTTGCATATTCCTCTGCCATGTATACCAGGATATCAGGGGTGATCTGATCTCTGCCATCCAAAGATCCAAGGCAAAACAGTACATTTCTTCCCTTTCCTATTTCCAGCATAGGGATCATCCTTTCGTCATGACTGCTTCCAATCACCCGGAATTGTACAAAGCTGCTGTATCTTCCTGCCAGCTCCCACAGAGAGTAATATAATTTTTCATATGTATCAGATGCCTTTTCCATAAAACCCATCCTCCTTGTCCAATGCCGTAAATCATTCATAAAAGTATATGAAAAGAGACAGGCCAATAGACCTGTCTCTTAAAAGAATCTGTAGATATCTTAGCCGGAGCATAAAGCTTCAGGCTGATATACACAAGTTATAATAGATCACGCTCTTTTACGTCTTCTTACGATCACATAGCCGCCTGCCAGAAGTGAAAGGGCTGCCAGAGATACCATAGCACCGATTGGTGAGTTATCTGCTGTGGAAGCATTGGATGCGGAAGATGTGCTGCCTGTGTCGGAATCATCTCCATCACGGCTTGCTGCATCGCTTCCTCCATCGCCATCTGTATCCTCACCGGTCTCGCCGCCTCCATAATAACCGCCGCTGCCTGCTGCCGGTGTGCCGGATGGAGTGCCTGAAGGCTCAAAGGTGATCTCTGCGGATCTGAAGGTGTAGGCAGCTGACTGAACAGTATCACTTGCCTGCCATTCTTTGCCATTATATACATATTTCTGGAAGAATACATACAGCTTAAAGGTCTTGGCCTCTTTGATACCATTCTTGGCACCGATCTGCCATTCTTTGTTCTGGTTCTTGGCTGATGGATTCTTGGATGTACTCCAGTAGATCGGACGCCACTGAACGTCTCCCTCTACAGGGCTCTTCACCTGCTCTGCAGTACTTGCTGTACCTGCACCGATCACAGTAAACTTGTAGAACTGGTTAGGATAGAACTCCAGCGCCTTATCCAGACCCTGGACTATGCTCTCTGTTACATTGGGAACAATTGGCTCACGGGTAACTACAGCTGCTGCCGGGCGGGCACTTGCCTTCAATGTATAGCGAAGAGGAGTAGCCTTTACATTATTATCGTCAACAGCAAACAGATATACATATACATCCTTACCATCCTCAGCAGTAATATTAGGTACATTTACAGTCACAGTCTGATCTGCTGCAAATGAAGAGACGGCATCGCTTACCTTAAAGGAAGGAATCTTGCTCTTGTCCTGGTTCCAGGCGATATAATACCGTCCATTCTTGTCTGCAGTAAACTTAAACATAGCCTTCTCACGGCCTGTCCATTTGATGTTCTGCTTATTGGAAAGCTTCATCTTCTTCACTGCCTGTGTAGGAGTAGGTGTAGCTGTGGGCACATCCGAAGGCTCCGGATCTACAGTAGGAATCGGTGTGGCTGTAGGAATCGGTGTGGCTGTAGGAACTGGTGTGGCTGGTGTCAGATATGCCGCACCTGTATTAGGATCTGCCTGTAATATATAATTGGTATCGTCATAAACCATCTGTGCTGCAGAGGCAATCATATCCGCCGGTGCGACAACCTGTGCGCCGCTAACATCTGCCGCAGAAACTACCAATGGCTGATTCTGGGCAAGCCCTGCAGTGGATGTGATATGGATCTCAGAATTTTGTACAGTGCTCTGCATCTGTACATATGCACCTGCGCCATTTAATACAATATTGCCTGTAGAACCATCTGTCCTTGTATTGTCCTTGATCAGGATAGTGGCAGGAGAAGCTGTGCCTGCAGCATCCTTAGATGCAGCTACCGTGATCAGGCCTGTACTGTAAATAGCACCACCGGCTGCTTTGTCTGCCTCTGTATATGTGGAAACATTACCAATAATCGTACCGCCTGTCAGTACAATGGTACCGCCATTTTCATTTAAGATGGCACTGCCGGCTGCGTTTGTCTTATTATTCTGAAGGGTTACACCTGACTGAAGGCCGAATGTACCAGTTGGCTTCATAATATGTACCAGCGCACCAGTCACATTCTCTGCCTGACCGCCGTCTACCGTCAGCTTACATACAGTGGAATCGTCCTTCACACCGGCTCCCAACTGAAGTGAGCCCTCATCAACGGTAAAAAGATCACCAGTATAATCCGCTGCACGCTTCACAGTCAGATCAGCTTCACCTGCTGCAATGATCACATGCTTATTCCCAACTGCTACCGCAGCGTTGATCTCAATATTCTGCTTTAATATGATCTTCACTGGCTGATCCTTTGTACTGGAGCCGTCTGCGATCCCATTAATAGCTTCCTGCAAAGTGTTATAGGTAGCTGAGATCGTCTTACCATCTGCCGGATCGATCACATGAACCGGAAGGCTCTCATCTACTGTAGTTCCCTCATTCGTGCCATCATTGGCAGTATCTACCGCTGTATTATCTTCTGTAATATCCTGCACTGCATCCTGGATATTGTCTGTATCCTGGATATTGTCTGGATTCTGTGTAGTGTCAGGTACTGCCGGAGCTTCTGTGGGCTGGGCATCCGTGCCTGCCTGGGCGTTAGGATCTGTCTGGGCAGGTGTCTCCGTAACTGTATTATCTGTCTGGGTAGTATCTGTAGCGGCAGCCTGGTCTGCAGCCGGAGCTTCCGTTGCAGCCGGAGCTGCTGATAAAGCATCCCCTGTGGCCTGTCCCTCTGTATTAGCTGCAGCAGCCGGATCCGTCGCCGGGGCTTCCGCTGCTACTGCTGTTTCATCTATGGATACTGCTGCAGCGCCCTCTTCTGCAAAAGCAGAATACGGAACGGCGCTTACAGATAAGGCTCCCGCCATCATAAAAGCTAAAAGTTGTTTTTTCTTCATTGCTAGTCCTCCTCGTAAAGAGCAACATCTTAAAATATTAACATTGGGTCAAGTATAGCATACCTGTCCCCAAAAATCAACGAACTTGACCATTTCCATATATTATATACTTGGTAGTGGTCAGTGCATTAAGTCCCATGGGGCCTCTTGCATGAAGCTTCTGGGTACTGATGCCGATCTCTGCTCCAAAGCCAAATTCAAAGCCATCTGTAAAACGGGTAGATGCATTCACGTAGACAGCTGCTGCATCTACCTCATCCAGAAATCTCTGGGCATTCTCGTAATTATTGGTGATAATCGCTTCTGAATGCTTGGTATTATATTTATTAATATGGGCGATCGCTTCGTCTACGCTGCCCACCACCTTAATGGACAGGATGTAGTCCAGATATTCCCTGCCCCAATCCTCTTCCGTAGCTGCTACAGCATCCGGGATCAGTGCCCGTGCCGCCTCATCTGCACGCATCTGCACATGCTTCTGACGAAGTCTCTCTGCCAGTACAGGAAGGAACACGTCCTTTACCTGTTCGTGGACAAGCAGGGATTCGCAGGCATTGCATACCCCTACTCTTTGGGTCTTTGCATTCATAACGATATCAGCAGCCATATAAAGATCTGCACTGTCATCCACATAAATATGACAGTTGCCTGTACCTGTCTCGATCACAGGAATGGTACTATTATTCACCACTGCCTGGATCAGACCCTTTCCTCCTCTTGGGATCAGCACATCCACATACTGATTCAGTTTCATAAATTCAGAAGCTGTCTCCCTGGAAGTATCCTGGATCAGGGCAATGGCATCTTCTGTCACTTCGTTCCTTGCAAGCACCTTACGGATCGATTCTACAATCGCCTGGTTGGAGTGGATCGCATCGCTGCCTCCCTTCAGGATCACCACATTTCCTGTTTTAAAGCACAGGGCAAAGGCATCTGCAGTCACATTTGGACGAGCTTCGTAAATGATCCCCACAACCCCTAAGGGCACTCTTTTCTGTCCGATCAGAAGGCCATTAGGCCGCTTCTTCATGCCAAGCACTTCCCCTATAGGATCATCCAGGTCAGCCACCTGGCGCAGTCCCTCTCCGATTCCTTTGATCCGTTCTGCATCCAGCATAAGCCTGTCTACCAGGCCTTCCGACATCTGATTCTCCCTGCCCTTCTGAACATCAATGGCATTGGCGGCTAGGATCTTATCTGTATCCTTCACCAGCTGCTCTGCTGCCTGGCGAAGGATCTGATTCTTCTTATTGGTTGAAAGATTGCGAAGGATATTCTCTGCATCTACTGCATTTTTCCCAAGTATTTCCAGCATTTCATTCATGTCTAGTCCTCCCTTCTGAACAGAGTCTCTGTCTCAGTAACAATAACCTGCGGGCAGATGTCTGTGATCTCACAGGGCACCTGATCCTTTATCTGAAAATCAAAAGCCAGTGCAACGGTATCAAGCCCCGGATGCTTTTCAAGGTACCGGTCATAAAAGCCGCCGCCATAGCCGATTCTGTGGTTCTTTCTATCAAAGGCAACTCCCGGCATGATCATAAGTGCTTCATCCCAGCAGACGGCTTCTCCGGATACAGGCTCCGGAATCCCGAAATACCCTGGCTTTAGCTGATTAAAATCTGTGAGAAGATGGAAAACCATCTCCTTTCCCACCACTTTGGGAACTGCCACCTGCTTTCCTGCTTCCCAGGCAGCCCTGATGATATAATCTGTCTTCACCTCATGATGATAGTCTGCGTAGATCATCACCTTCTTTGCATGCCCGAAAACCGGAAGATCGATCAAATGCTTGGAAAGTTCTATACTGATATCCTGTACCCACTGGTCAGATATATCCTGACGGATGGCAAATATCTTTTTTCTAATGACCTTTTTTTCTTCCATATTTTTCTCCAAGATTCGTTATACTTCCGTCAGCCTCTTTAATATCAATACTGTCCAGCCTTGAACGAAGGCTTGCCCTTATTGACTCCAGATATTCCTCACGAAGAAGTGTCTGTTCTCTCTTCTCTTCATCTGTCAGACCAACGCTTTTAGCCTTATGAGCCAGAGTATTGATCCTGTCTATCTTACGTGCGTCCATAATCCTCTCCTTACAAAAGCTTTTCGATATAGTCGATCAGGAAGAATTCTTCCTGCTTCTTCCCAACAAACAAAGTTCCACAGTCATCTCCATCTGTGACACGATGGATATTATGAAAATCACTTCCATTGGCAATCACCATATCCACTCCTGCGGCTGTAGCGATCCTTGCAGCTGTAAGCTTGGTAGCCATCCCGCCTGTACCCACATTACTGGTAGATGATCCCTTCCCCATATTCAAAATGCGTTCGTCAAAATTATCTACAGTATCTATAAACCTTGCATCCGGATTGGAATTAGGATCGTCGGTATATAAACCGTCGATATCAGACATAAGAATGAGAAGATCTGCCTCGATCAATGCAGCAACCACAGCCGAAAGAGTGTCATTGTCACCGAATTTCTCAAGAGACTGCATTTCATATGTAGAAATGGAGTCATTCTCATTAACAATGGGAATCACTCCTAACGAAAGTAATTCGTTAAATGTATTCTGTGCATTCCTTCGATTAGCATTATTAACCATAGTATTCTTTGTCATCAGGATCTGGCCTGCCATCTGGTTATATTCCGAAAACAGCTTCTGGTAGATCAGCATCAGTCTGGCTTGGCCTACGGAGGCGCATGCCTGCTTCACACGGAGATCAGAAGGCTTGCCCTTCATACCCAGAGCCGCTGCCCCTACTGCAATGGCTCCGGAAGAAACAAGGACTACGTCCTTACCCTGATTGCGCAGATCTCCAAGCTCCCTCACCAGCACCTCCATCTTAAGCAGGTCCAGCCTTCCTGTGGCTGCATGTGTAAGGGAAGAACTGCCGATCTTAATAACAATTCTTTTTTTATCTTTCAGTCGTTCTCTGTAATTCATCTTCCTGTTTGCTCCAATACGCTTTTACCCTTTATTTCATCAAATTATATTACACCTTTTTGCGTCATTCGTCTATGATTTTTCAGCAGCTGGAAGGAATTTCAGAAAAAATTCATATTTATTAACTGGAATAATTTTCAAGAAATGCGTATAATTCTCTCTTATTCTTAATATATTTTCCTTTTTTCAGCTGCTGCAGCAGCTCCTTTGGAAGGCTATCCCGGTGAATAGGGATCCTATCATATACGGTCTGTTTGTTATTTTCATAGATCACTACCGTATCTCCCTCAAGCTGCAGATAATAAATCCCATATTCGCCCTTTGTTTCTCCTGCATTGACAGACCTGCCTGTAGTGATCTGCTCCAGGGCCAGGCCCTGGGATCCATATTTCCCGCCTGTATAAGTAAGATAATATCCCAGGCACAGGATCCCTAAAATAAAAAATACGCTGATACAACAGAAAAATTTACGCATGAGAATCGCTCCTTTTTCTGATAGTATCAGCGCTAAGGTTAAAGATTATGCAGTCTCACCTCTGGCAAGATCTTACTGGTAAGAAATGGAATCCACCTTGTCATTCTGGATGATAGCAACCCAGGTGCGGCCAGGATTCAGACGGATCTCCTGATCATTGGCATCATAATAATGAGTAATACCCCATGGAGAATCCTTCTCCCAGCGGATATCAATCGCCTTGCCTCTGGTAATGAACTTGCCCTGTCCGGGTGTCATCACATCCACATTCAGATAACCATTAGAATCGTAAGGCTTATATGCAGAATATTGAAGGATAATATTGTCACAGGTAAGCTGCTGTCCGTTCAATTCATCAATATGCGCTTCTCCAAACTGAAAACGGCTGTACTCCTTGGTATCAGCGTTATACTCAAACCAGGGGTGATTGTCTCCGTAATTGTCCAGCTTCACCACATTGGCAGCAGTACCATTGTCCAGAGTAGTCTCTGTGCCGTCTTCTGCAAAAAGATAATGGCCTGTGTAATCAGACTTGTATTCCTGGCTGTATCCCATGGCATCAATGCCATTCTGAAGAAGCTGAGGTGTAGTATATGCATTATGAGGTGCCTGACGGTCTGTAGTACGGAAGAATGCAGTTGATCCCATGGTAAGTCCATTCAGATTGTCAATAGCATGCTGCTCAAGATAAGGAAGTGCATAAGCAGCCTGTCCATAATGCGTATAAATGGCATTAAATTCATTGGCATAGAAAATATAATAATCACGGCAGCTGCGGACAGAGCCGATCTTCTCCAGATTGTCATAGTCCTCAAAAATACCCATCAATCTTGTGATCTGTCCTTCTACAGGTGCTTCATAGATCACTCCTGCGTTGGTAAGCCCACTTTGTGGCGCGCCGTTGCGATCATTGCCAAGCATCACTGCCACAGGTCTTCTCCGTCCAATGGAAGCCGGTACATCCTCTCCTGTAAGGTAACTCTTCACAGTATCTGAACTGTCTGCTTCCTGAGCCATAACTGTGCTGCTCCCTGCAAGGGAACAGGATAAAATCAACCCGGTAAGCATTCTGAATAATTTTTTCTTCATTTTTTTCTCCTTTACTGTTGCTGAACAAGTGGCATAAGTCCTGTTAATTATACCTGATACGCAGACTTAACGTGTAATCCCAAGTTTCTCAAGTGCTTCTTCCTGCTTCTGCTCCATAATGGCAGCTTCCTCCGGAACCATGTGATCATATCCCAGAAGATGGAGCATGCTGTGAGCTACCAGAAAACAGAATTCTCTTTTGATACTATGTCCATAATCCTCAGCCTGACTGATCACTCTTTCTGCAGAGATCATAATATCTCCAAGAAGAAGCTCCTCTGTATCAAGATCAAAAAAGGATTCATCCTGATCCAGGATCTGATAATCTGCAGGCGTTTCAAATGGAATCATAGGAAAAGAAAGCACATCTGTAGGTGCATCGATCCCACGGAACTGCCGGTTCACTTCATGGATCCCCGAATTATCTGTAAGAACAAGATTCACCTGACTATCATAAGGGCAGTTCTCCAGTTCCAGTACAGACTGTGCCACTTTCTTTGCAAGAGCTTCACAGTCCAGTTCCAGAGAAATGTCTGTTTCACATTCATATTGTACAGATACCATTTTATTGTCCTCCATGTCTCCGTCTTCCATCGTATTTAGATCCTTTATCCTGCTTTGGCTGTCTTTTTTCATAATTCTCATAAGCCTGAACGATCTGCTGAACCAGTGGATGGCGAACCACATCCTTGCTGGTAAGTTCACAGAAACCGATATCGTCGATCTTCTTCAGCACCTTCATAGCCACATCCAGACCGGAAACCGCATCTCTTGGAAGATCCTTCTGGGATGCATCTCCTGTAACGATCACCTTGGAACCAAATCCAATACGTGTAAGGAACATTTTCATCTGGGCAGGCGTGGTATTCTGTGCTTCATCCAGGATAATAAAAGCATTATCCAGGGTACGTCCCCTCATATACGCAAGGGGTGCCACCTCGATCAGACCTCTCTCCATATTCTTTGCAAAGCTGTCAGCCCCCATGATCTGATACAATGCATCGTAAAGTGGTCTTAAGTAAGGATCTACCTTACTTTGCAGGTCGCCAGGCAGAAATCCCAGCTTTTCTCCTGCTTCGATGGCAGGACGGGTAAGAATGATCCTGCTTACCTCTTCATTGCGGAAGGCAGTAACTGCCATGGCCATAGCAAGATAGGTCTTACCTGTACCTGCCGGACCCACACCGAATACGATCATTTTCTTGCGGATCTGATCCACATATTCCTTCTGTCCCAGGGTTTTAGGCTTGATGGGACGCCCTTGTATGGTATTACAGATAAAGTCCTTATCAATCTCCGTAATCACTTCATTTCTTTTCTCAAGAGCCAGGGAAAGCGCATAATTTACATTCTGGTCTGTGATCACATTGCCTCTTTTGGCAAGGGTCACAAGCTCTTCAATCAGCTGCTTGGCCTGTGCGGCACAGCCTTCTGCTCCAATGATCTTCAGAAAACCGTCCCTTGAGATCAGAGTTACATTCAGTGTCCTCTCTATCTGCTTCAGATGCCCGTCAAACTGTCCAAATACATTGCCCTCCAGGTCTGCCGGTATCTGGGTGTGTAATTCAATAATATTGCTTGCCATCTGTGCTGTCCTTTCTCGTATATTCCATTGCGCCCAGCAAGCAGGCACTGCTTACATTTTAACACTATTTCAGGATATTGGAACCCCTTTTTTCTACAGGAACCCGGATTCCTGTTTTTTCTATCACCACAAGGTTACCGCTGGCTGTACAGTTTTCCTGGTCTGTTTTAATTTTCACCTTGTTTTCCATCACTTCAATATCCTTTTTAAGAAGTTTTTTTTCAAACTGCTGTATATGAAGAACTGCCTTTTTCCTGGCTTCCTTGTCTGTAAGGATCCTTGTCTGGATCCGATATTTCTCATCTATTGCAAAGCCGTAAGAGATGGGCAACACAAAATTCTCGGTAAGACAGATCTTTTGTTCTTCTGTAAATCTGCTGCTGTCCTGCTTCTGACTGGTGCCCCACATCCAGAAAAAAGGACCTGCTTTTATGAAAAATCCTTTTTTCCTTTCTCCTGTGTAAACTGCCTGCTTATTTTTCATGGAAAACTGATCATAATAGGAGATCTCATGTCGGACAAAAATATCCGCATCCGCACAGACGTAGTCATATCCTGTAATTTCCTGGCTGTCATTTACAAGCTCCACCTGTCCTTGCACCAGGAGCTGCCCTTTTTCACATATATCCCCAGTCTTCACCAAGGGAGTCCCTGCTCTTGTGATCATTCTTACGATTTCACCGTCCAGGCCTGAGGCAAGGCTGTATGGTATCTGTTCCTTCTCCGGTTCTTCCTTGGAAATGCCCTCTTTTACAGAAATCAGCAGCTGCGTACCTTCCCTGCGGACAGCAACCCATATCATATTTGTAAATTCTTTTCGGATCTGCCCCGCAAGAAAACTGCAGTCTACCTGACGGATACTCATTCCATGATAAACATTCTGTTTTGCAAGAAAATCCAGGATCTGCCCGGAACTGTTCTTAACATTCCCTTCTATATGGATATTCCATATATGGCCAGAGAAGAAAATCAGTATACTGATACATAAAAGGATTCCAAGAAAAAACGCCTTTCTTTTTTTCAGTCTGAGAAAAAAGAAGGGCATTCCCTGTTTTTTTAATATATGAATATGTACTTTTGCTTTTCTCCGTACATGGGAAAGTCTGAAAAAATCCTTGGTAGAAACAGTTGCCCAAAGCTCACCCTGGGTAAAGAAAAGCTTTTCCAGGATGATACCTTTTGCCCTGCAAAGATTGAGGAAGCGTTCCTGCTCACCGCCACAGATACGGATCCATACAAAGCCCTTCCACAGATTCATCATATCTGAACCCTTTCGCAGCTGTATACTCCCTTTACAGCTGCACCTTTCTCATTGCTAGCCAGTTATCCCAGGTGGATATCACCGATCCATCCTGTGATCTCCATTTCATCTCCACAATAGGATAAGATCTGAAGATCTTTGCCACAGACCGTTACTTTACCATGGGATGTTCGTAACACCAGCTTTTCACTGGTATATAAAAGAATACCACGATAGTTCTGAATCACAGCCCGCCTATGCCCTGTCACTGTAACCACAGGCTGGCCATAAGCCAGATCCTCTGGGATCCCGGCAGCTTTTACCAGATTATCCTTCCAGTTCAGCCTTTTTTCCATGGCATTTCATTCCCGGCTTTTTCAACATTGTATGCATCTGTTTTTCAAAATATACAGGTAAAGCCATCAGCGGATCAGGATCAGTGAAAACCATAAGATAGTATTCCCGCCAAGATTGTATTCCATGCCCTGTTCTTCCACAATATCACTAACTACCACTCCGTGGCTCTCAAGGCAGGGATGCATCCGATCCGGATACCGGCAGGGTTTGCCTTCTTTGTAGGCGCATTTAGGACAGATATCACAGGATTCTGTAGAAAGAATATAGATCTGAAAGCCTTCCTTTTTCAGAAATTCTCCAACCTGTCCGGTAAGATCCTCATGGGCATGGCGGGTTGAAAGCATCTCCTCCATATTCATGAGATCCGATACCTCTGCCACACTAGAAAAGAAAATCCCCTTGGAAAAGCTGTGGATCTTATCTCCACATTCTTTCAGGCTTCCTACGCCAGGCGGGCACGCCCAGGTAGTTCCATATCTTTCACATTCCTGTCTGCAGATCACCCGAACCCGTTCTTCAATGGCAATGGCCCCGGCGTCCAGGATACGATACTCATATATAGGATAATCTGCAATAAAATTCTCCAATCTGGCTGTATCTAGTTCCATGTGTTCTCTCCTGGTATATTCTTTCCTGAAGTATTCTCTCCTGCTGCATTTTCACCGGATGTGTCATCCTTACTGCCAAATATCAGCTCCTGTTCTGCAAAAAGGCTGGAAACAGCAGCCTGATATTCCTTAAAATGCTGGGCTTTACGGATCTTCTTCAGATATTTTTCATAATTTGTAAAAGACAGTCCCATATAAGACCATAGCTCTTTCATTCGGAAAAGCACATTTTTCTCTCCGGAAAGAAGCTTTTGATAACGGATATAAACCTCCTCATGAAAGGCAGAAAGCCGGTCCTTATCCGGATGGCTTCCCTCCCTGATCTGACTTACAAGCCCCGGATCTGTGATCAGCCCCCGTCCATACATATAACATTCTGTATCCGGAAATTGCCCAGATATCTGTACATAATCTTCCCTGGTAAAAAGATCTCCATTATAACAAAGCGGAAGCGTCCTTTTCTCATATGCTTTTTGGTAAGCCTGAAGTCTTGGCTGATTCTTATAAAAATCCTGACGGATCCTTGGATGGATGATCAGTTCCTTTACCGGATACTTCTCATATATGGAAAAAAGTGCATCCCACTCTTCTTCCTCATCAAAGCCAACCCTTGTTTTTATGGAAATATCCATGTCCGGCAGACCTTCATAGATCTTTTCCAGAAAACGATCCAGCTTCAGGGGAAAGGCCAGGAAGCCAGCCCCCTTTCCTTTTGCTGTTACAGTACCGGAAGGGCATCCCAGGTTCAGATTGATCTCTTTATGTCCGTATTTATCCCGCAGGATCCTGGCTGTATTTATGAAATCATCTGCATTATTTGCCAGAATCTGAGGAACTACATGAAGCCCTTCATTTGTTTCAGGAGAAACCTCACAGATTTCCTTAAAACTTAATTTCTTATCCGGCTTGGCTGACAGGAAAGGGGTAAAATATTTATCCATAGGATGGTAATACCGATGGTAAGCACTGCGGTAAACATGGTTGGTGATCCCCTCCATAGGTGCCATATAATCTTTCACTGCTCTTTTTGTTCTCCTTTCGCCACCCTAAAATATTTTCTTAATTATACATACATTTATGTTTTGAAACAATCCCTATTTTTTCCTTGGTAAATGAGAACGGCAGATGCAAATAAGAGCCAGAATCTGAATCATTTTCTCTTGTCAGATAAAAAACAGGATGATAAAATAAAGCCCGACCCAATATTTTAGGAAAGAAGGAACTTAAGATGCAGTTTTCCAAACGA
This sequence comes from Blautia sp. 1033sp1_1033st1_G9_1033SCRN_220408, assembly GCF_040929965.1. Taxonomy (NCBI): domain Bacteria; kingdom Bacillati; phylum Bacillota; class Clostridia; order Lachnospirales; family Lachnospiraceae; genus Blautia; species Blautia sp. 1033sp1_1033st1_G9_1033SCRN_220408. The sequence continues at coordinate 117,556 of NZ_JBFKZO010000003.1, forward strand.
TTGGAACTATTCGGGGATGAGATTTTTGCTGCCCTGAACAACAAAAGGATCCAGCTTGAACAGCAGGGTAAGAAAATTTATAATATGAGTGTTGGAACGCCTGATTTCCATACACCGGATTATATCAAAGAAGCACTGATAGAAGCAGCAAAGGAGGACTCCAGCTGGCGGTACAGCCTGCGGGATCTGCCGGAACTTCTTGATGCTGTCTGTGCTTATTATCAGAAACGTTTTCAGGTAAGTATTACCCCGGATATGGTAATGTCTGTATATGGCAGCCAGGAAGGTATGGGACACCTGGGTATGGCTCTTTGTGACGAAGGAGACATTGTACTCCTGCCAGATCCCTGCTATCCGGTTTTTGCAGCTGGCAGCAAGCTTGGCGGTGCAACTCCTTACTACTATCCGCTGGTAGCAGAGCATGATTTCCTGCCTTATGTAAATGGAATTCCTGAAAATATTGCACAGAAAGCAAAATATATGGTGGTTTCTCTTCCTTCAAACCCGGTAGGCAGTATCGCAACCCCCGGCTTATATGAAGAGATCGTAGCCTTTGCAAAGAAATACAATATTTTGATCATACATGACAATGCCTATAGTGATATTATTTTTGATGGTGTATACGGCGGAAGCTTCCTAGCTACACCAGGCGCAAAAGAAGTAGGTGTTGAATTTTTCAGTCTTTCCAAATCCTTTAATGTAACAGGCGCAAGACTTAGTTTCCTGATTGGCAATCCACAAGTGATTGCTGCCCTTCGAAAACTTCGCAGCCAGATTGATTTCGGTATGTTCCTGCCATTGCAAAAGGCTGCTATCGCAGCGCTTACCGGCCCTCTGGACAATGTAACGGAGCAATGTCGTATGTATCAGGAACGGCGTGACGCCCTTTGTAATGGTCTTCACGAAATTGGCTGGGAAATGCCTAATGGCAAAGGTACCATGTTTGTGTGGGCAAGGATCCCCGGCGGCCGTATGGACAGTATGGCATTTTGTATGGAGCTTATGGAAAAAGCAGGGGTGATCGTAACACCAGGATCCAGCTTCGGACCTCACGGAGAAGGTTATGTACGTTTTGCATTAGTACTCCCGCCTGAGAAGATCCGTGAAGCTGTTGAGGCGATCCGCATCAGCGGGATCTGATAACGATTTCCATTTATTTATGATATGGCTCATGATTGATGATCCTGAAGGAGCGGTAGATCTGCTCCAACAGGATCATTTGCATTAACTGATGTGGAAAGGTCATTGGCGAAAAGCTAAGACTGTAATTTGCCCTCCTAAGGATCTGATCCGAAAGGCCTAAGGATCCGCCGATCACAAATGTGATGGAGCTGGTTCCCTGTACGCCTAAGGCTGCGATCTTCTCTGACAGCTGGACAGAATCAAGCATTTTCCCGTTAATAGCCAATGCGATCACATAATCCTGCTCCCGGATGTGCTTCTGGAGCCGCTCCCCTTCTATTTCCCTGATCTGGGTATTTAAAGCCTCTGAGGCCTTATCTGGGGTCTTTTCGTCCGGTACCTGGATAAATTTAAGCTTGCAGTATCTGCCAAGCCTTTTCGTATACTCCCCGATCCCATCATTCAAATATTTTTCTTTTATTTTCCCTACTGATAAAATACGAATTTCCATTTTTATATTACTTCTATTAGTCCATCATATAATCCATAGCTGCACGATTACAGGTATATGGACGGACGTATGTATTTGCTACATTCTGATGATTTGGATTCACTGCATAAGCAGCTAATGCTTCCGGTGTCTCCAATTCTGTAACAAGACAGAAATCATGACTGCTGGAAGCGAGCGGCTCTGTGATCACAAATGCGCTGATCAGACCAGGTACAACACCTACCAGTGCTTCCAGTTCTTTTTTGGCTTTCTCTTTGATAGCCTTTTTCTCACCTTCCGGAACATCTTCTTTGAAATTCCACATTACAATATGCTTTACCATTTGTAAAATCCTCCTTTTATTGTTGTGAGCTTCCGTCTATATAAGACTGAAATTCTTCTTTACTCATAAGTACCTTCCTGGGTTTAGTACCCTCTTCAGGACCTACTACTCCGGCGTCTGTAAGCTGATCCATGATCCTTGCCGCCCGGTTAAACCCGATCTTAAACATCCGCTGGAGCATACCAATGGACGCTCTTTCTTTTTCGATGATCAATTTACCAGCTTCTTCAAAATATATATCTCTGTCATCCCGGTCAGCCGCTGCACCAGGCATCACCGGTGTATCAACCTGCTGCTGGATCTGGGAACTGTAGGTAACTGCAGGATTCTTGTCAGATAGGAAATTCACCACTGCGCTCACCTCTTCATCTGAAACAAAAGCTCCCTGCAGTCTGGCAGGCTTCTGATAGCCCTGTGGATAAAAAAGCATATCTCCTTTTCCAAGCAGCTTCTCAGCTCCGTTCATGTCAAGGATCGTCCTGGAATCCACACCAGAGGAAACGGAAAAAGCGATCCTTGAAGGCATATTTGCCTTGATCAGGCCTGTAATAACATTTACAGATGGACGCTGTGTAGCTATGATCAGATGGATCCCTGCTGCACGGGCCAACTGTGCCAGCCTGCAAATGGCATCCTCCACTTCTCCAGGTGCCACCATCATAAGATCTGCAAGCTCGTCTACAATAATAATGATCTGAGGCATTTTCTCAGGTGCTGCCTCGTCTTGAGACGCAGGCATAGAATCCACTTTACGGTTATATTCTTCCAGATTACGTACTCCATACTCTGCAAAGGTGTTGTATCTGGTAGTCATTTCTGATACCGCCCAGTTCAGGGCGCCTGCTGCTTTCTTAGGATCTGTTACCACAGGAATAAACAAATGAGGGATCCCGTTATATACACTTAACTCCACCACCTTTGGATCGATCATGATCATCTTTACTTCTTCAGGCTTTGCCTTGTAAAGGATACTCATGATCAGTGTATTGATACAAACAGACTTACCTGATCCTGTAGCTCCTGCGATCAGCAGATGGGGCATCTTGGCAATATCTGTTACTACCGGCTTGCCTGCAATATCCTTACCTGCAGCAAAGGAAAGCTTTGATCTTGCATTCTGAAACTCCGGTGACTGAAGAAGATCCCTTAACATAACCGGACTGTTCTCTTTGTTAGGCACTTCGATTCCTACTGCTGCCTTACCTGGGATCGGTGCCTCGATCCTTACATCGGAAGCAGCAAGATTCAGCTTGATATCATCTGCAAGTCCTACGATCTTGCTCACCTTCACCCCCTGATCCGGTGATAACTCGTATCTGGTAACAGTAGGACCGCAGCTTACATTTGTGATCGTTACATTCACTCCAAAATTGCGAAGGGTTTCCTGCAGCTTCTGGGCTGTTTTTCGCAGATGGGCATCCGAATCCCCCTGGGATTTGCCACTGCCCTTCTTTAACAGAGTCATTGGCGGAAACTGATATTCCTTCTTAACTTCCCCTTCTTTGCTGTTGATCTCATGCTGGATATTGCGAATCCCATTCTCAATCTCTTTCCTGGAGGATTTAGGGTTCTTAGAGGGCTGCCTTGCGGCCTTCTCTTCCGGCAAAGCCTGGGCTTCCTCCGCCAAAGCCTCAGGTCTTATATTATCACTGCTGTCTTCCTGTATCTGAACAGGCTCAGCCCGGTGTATGGAAAACTCCAGCTGTCCCTGGTCACGCTCCGGTGCCTCTACAACAAAGGTATTGGGGCCAGGTCTGTCATTTCGCTTTTCATGATGCCTGGAAGCAGCACCATTTCTTCTTTCTTCCTGTTCCTCTGACTCTATCGCCTCTTCCAGCCTGCGGACTTTCTGTGCACGCTTTTCCTGCTTAGCCTGTGCTTTTGCCCTTGCACGAAGCTCCCTGGCCTTTTCACGGTCAGGACGGCCGTCCAAATAGCTGTCCTTGCCGCCTTTGATCAAAAGCATCAAACGGTCAAACTCACGGAAAACAAATCCGAAAAAGGACTTCTGGGTGATCAGCACCAGGCATACCATCAGCACCATAACGATGATCACACAGCCGCCTACCGTACCAAATGCAGAAGTGGTGGAAATACAGATCGCACCACCGATAAGGCCTCCTCCGGTATGGTATGCAGAACACTCCCTGTAATAATCCTCCAGTGTGGTCCCGCTGATATATCCCTCTGTGATCAGCTGCACAAATCCGCATAATCCAAGAAAAAAGACAGCTGCTGCAGCTACCTTTTTCCGGGCAAGCGGGCTGGTTTTGTTGGAAAGCAGGAAGGCTGCTCCAATGAAAAATACTACAGGAAATGCATAAGCCAGAACTCCCATAATGCCAAAAAAGAAGCTGCTGATTCCATTGCCTACAATGCCTCCAAGACCAAAATCGCTTACAAGAAGGATAATGGACGCAGCCAGGATCACCAGAAGGATAATATCATTTTGAAATCCATTGGCTGCTGCCTGCTTCTTTTTCTTTTTTGAACTGGCTGTACGCCCGGATGTACGTCTTTTGGATGTCTTAGAACCTGCCATCAGTGAACAAACTCCCCTTTACTTTACTTTACTTTACTAAATTAATTATTCAAAATACATGCTACGTTCTTGCTGAATTCTCTACCTGTAATTAATTACCAGTGCAATAATCCCTGCCAGGAAGCAGTAAAATGCAAAATAACGCAGCTTTGTCTTCTGAAGGATAACAAGCAGAAACCGGATGGTAAAAAATCCAGTCACAGCTGCAGCCAGCATCCCAAGAATATAGGTAAAACCAAGTCCTACTGTCATTCCAGGTGATGCAAACTGACCAAGCTCCAGGACCAGAGCACCTGCCACTGCCGGAACGCTCATAATAAAGGAATATTTCACAGCGAACTTACGGCTCAGCCCGCAAAGAAGTCCTGCACAGATGGTCATACCTTCTCTGGAAATCCCTGGAAATACACTCAGTCCCTGGCAGATCCCCATCCACATGGCACTGTCGTACCCGGCTTCCTTGGGGGTCTTGTTCATGCCTGCCTGACCCAGATCTGTTACCAGCAGGAAAATCCCTGTGATCAAAAAACAGATCCCCGGAAGCAGTGGTGAAACAGCCGCCTTTGCAGCCAGTCTGCGGCAGGTATAACCAAGAACCGCTGTAGGAACAGATGATACAAGGATCAGTGCTGCAAACTTACGGTATGTGCCATATACGATCTTTGCATAATGCAGATGCTCTCCTGTCCTTCTGTTATGTATATACAGGTTAAGATTACCTGCAAGATCCATGGCCATGCCAAGAAGCTCTTCTCCTATCCTTTTAAGATCTGACCAGAAAACAATAAATATGGCTGCAAGCGTACCTGTGTGCAACATCACTTCAAAAAGAACACCCGCCTGTCTCTCTGCGCCGAAAAGCTTCTCTACTGTAGCCAAATGGCCAAAGCTGCTTACCGGGAGAAATTCGGTGATCCCCTGTATAATTCCTAACAGAATTGCTAATAATGGTGACATGCTATACTTTCCTTTTCTCAATAGTTTTGTTCATTATAGCACAAGAATCTAAAAGTTACAACTTTTCTCGAACAACTGTTTCTGTTTTGATTCTTCACATTTTTTTAGCATACTTGTACAGATTTTAGGTGATTTTTTCCAATTTTTGCACGGATATTTCTTGCCTGTATATTCATATTTATGGTACTATCATAAGTGTGTTAAACACCCAAATCCAGATATGGATTCAAAGCTACCAATTATGATACCTATGGATTGCTTCGTGCTATGCGCTCCCACAATCCTGCCCTGGTATCTTATGTATGGCAGATTATAAAATACAGGAGGATGGGTATGAATATACAGGAAACCGCAAAATTTGCAGCAACTATACTAACCAATTATTATAATAACGATATCCGGCTCTTTCTGGAATCCTGCCACAAAGATGTATTGTGGATCGGTCCTGCCGAAAAACAGATCATCCGCACTAAAGCAGCGCTGATTGAAGCCTTCAGAAATGAACATCACAACCTTAAATTCATTATTAACAATCTTACAGTTACACCTATTTCCGCCGGAAGTGCCAAGACCTGTGAGATACTTCTGTTTTTCCTGGTGGATACCATCTGGCCGGATAAAAGCGTAAGCCGGGTAAACCAAAGAATACAGCTTACCTTTGTAGAAGAAAACGGGCGGCCACAGATCAAACTTTGCCACATTTCCAATGCCATCACCTATGATGAGCGTGACAATATCTACCCTGTCCATTATGATGAAAATTATGAGCACTATAAACATTATACCATGGCCGGTGAAGCCCGTTCTGAAAGACTAATCATTAAAAGCGTAAACAAATCCCTTTTATATCTGCAATGGCCCAGGATCCTTTATGTGGAAAGCCTTGGCTCCCATACCCTGATCCATACCCTGGACGGTGATTTTGAATCTATTGACAATCTGCTTTCCATTAAAAACCAGTTCAGTGAGCTGTTCTATCAGATTCACAAATGTTATTTGATCAATCCGAAGCATGTACGTGAGATTATAAGATTTCAGGTCACTATGACAGACGGCACCACTCTTCCGATCCCCGAAAAAAAATATACAGCAGTCAAAGCCGATCTTACAAAAACTGCTGACTGATTTTTTATCTGAGATCTTTTATCTAAGATTTTTAATCTGAAATCTTTTATCCTGTATTTGACATCTGGGATTTTTTAACCTGAAAAAAAGCAGGAATTTCCAGTGTATTTTCCTTGGGTCAGCACATACTAGCAATGTAACATCAAACAAAACAACCAAGGAGGAAAATCAAATGACAAATTCTACTTCTTCTAACAAAGCAGTTGTACCAGAAGCCAAAAGTGCTTTAGACCGTTTCAAATTTGAAGTTGCAAATGAACTGGGTGTCCCCCTTACAGATGGATATAACGGAAACCTGACTTCCAAACAGAACGGTTCAGTTGGAGGCTATATGGTCAAAAAAATGATCGAGTCCCAGGAAAGACAGATGTCCGGAAGCCAGGGCGGCCAGTCTTACTAAAGAACAGGCAACGGCAGCGTGTATCTGGCATAGAACACAAATTCAAAAATGCGAAGAATTTCCAAACTGTTGGGGCCAATCCGGCCCCAACTTTCATGTGTGATGCTTATCTAATCCGTTCTCTGCTTTTGCTTTTCTTCCGATCCTGCCGCTGCTGTTCATAATACTGGCTCTGGTCACTTTGTCATTGCCATATTTCAAACGTATGGAGTCCAGGGCAGCATCCAGCTTCCGTCTTTTCTCTTTGTCCCTGGTATCTTCAAACATGCTCATCTGCTCATACATCCCATCGTTAAGTCCTGTCAGGGAAACCCCCACCAGACGTAAAGGCTGCCCCTTCCAGAAATCCAGAAAAAGCTTCTGTGCATATTTGAAAATCTCATCCGTAATATCTGTTGCACTTTCAATGGTCATCTGATGAGAACGGTTTTTAAAATCCAATGTACGGAAAGAAACCGCAATACAGCTGCATTTCTTTTCTTTTTTCCGAAGTCTGGCTGCAAGTATGTCACACTGGGCCAAAAGCACCTGAAAGACCTGCTCCTTCGAAACAAGATCCTCATTAAATGTGGTCTCCACGCTAAGCCCTTTGCTTTCTTCTGCTTCTGCCCGAACAGGAGAGTCATCCCTCCCACAGGAATACTGATACAGCTGATGTCCGTTCTTTGTTCCCAAAAGCATCTGTATATGGGATTCATCTTCATGTGCCAGATCACCGATGGTGTGGATCCCAGCCTCCTCCAGTTTCCGCCGGGATGCTTTTCCAAGGAAAAGAAGCTCCCCCACAGGAAGAGGCCACATCTTTGTGGGGATTTCCTCCGGAAATAAAGTGTGGACTTTATCCGGTTTTTCAAAATCAGAAGCCATCTTAGCCAGAAGCTTGTTTACGGAAATCCCTATATTTACAGTAAACCCCAGTTCTCTGTGGATCTTGTCCTTGATCTCACAGGCCAGGGCTACAGGATCCGGATAAAGCAGGGATGTACCTGTCATATCCAGGAAAACCTCATCAATGGAAAAGGATTCCATTACCGGTGCATAAGATGCACAGATTTCCTTAAAGGCCCTGGAGCACCTTAAAAACAGGCCAAAATCTCCAGGCACAACTACCAGCTCAGGACATTTTTTGAGAGCCATCCCTACAGGCTCCCCTGTACGTACCCCATATTTTTTGGCAGGAATTGATTTGGCTACCACAATCCCTGTCCGGGTCCTGGGATCTCCGCCAATCGCAGAAGGGATCTCCCTCAGATCCGGAAGCCCTTCTTTTACCCGGCGTACTGCTTCCCAGGAAAGAAAAGCACTATTTACATCCACATGAAAAATCAATCGCTCCTGTTCCATAGTCTATTCTCCAACATATACCAGGATCTTATGAAAGGATCCTTCCGTTTCATGTTAAAAAGATTCAATGATCTTATTTTCATTTTCCCATTTATATCCTTTATATCCATGTTTCACTTCGGTTATCAATAAGCAGCATATTCAGTTTTTTCCAGCGCCGGATATCTTCTTTTGTAAATAACAGTCTTTGACGCAATTCCTCTGTAAGTTCCATCTGCTCCAGGGAAACCAGGCACTTAAAAGCACATGGCATAAGGTCCGCACTGGAAATCCCGCATAACAGCCCGTCTGTCAAAGTACGAAATTCCAATGGATTAAAAATATACAAGAGATCTTCCTCCAGTGGATTACACTGGTTTACAAAGGAGAAACGGATCAGCATATCACTGTAAAGCACGTTACCGGTATAGTAGATCTCGCTGCTTCTCCCATTACCGGTCACTGAGCAGATAGAAAAGGTAGCCGGACAGCTTCCTGTCAGCTCCTCGCTTTGGTGGATATCAATGATCCCATCCTTCATACGGTTATAACGTCCATCGTAAAAATAAAAATACAACCTGTCCGCCTGAAAAAAAGGACTTTTCCGTACCTGAAAAGAAGAAGTCAGTTCCTTTTCCCTGACACTTACAGAAAAGTCGTCAAAGCCAGTCAGCTTCCCAACCGAAATCTGCAGTGCCTGGCAGATCTCATACATGGTGGCAATATCAATAGATATTTCCCCATTCTCATATTTACATACAGTGGCCCTGCTTTTATGAATCTCCTCAGAAAGCGTCTGCAATGTCATCCCTGCTGCAAGCCTGTATTTTCGCATTCTCTGTCCCACATGTCTGTTTATGTCACTTACCATCTTGTATCCTTCCCATCCACATTGTTTCACAAAAATATCCAGAAAACACTTTCTGCTTTCCAAACACCACCATTATATCATATATCCAGCCAAAATGTAATGTTTCAAGAAACTTTTTACAAAAAAGTTTCTTTACAAGAAATTCACTACGTTTGCATTTTATTCCTTGTATATTAAAATAAAAGTTAAATATTATAAATGTCTGTCAAAAATCAGTCGTTTAACAAAAGAATATGAATTGAGGTAATATCAATGAAAGAGAAAAAGAGTAACTTCAGTAATTCTATCGGCTTTGTCCTGGCAGCTGCGGGAAGTGCAGTAGGCGTAGGAAATATCTGGCGTTTTCCCTATCTTTGTGCTAAAGATGGGGGCGGACTTTTCCTGATCATCTATCTTGTCCTGGTGCTTACCTTTGGCTTTGTGCTGCTTACCACAGACATTGCCATCGGAAGAAAAACTAAACAAAATGCCCTGAAGGCATTTGGCACTTTGCATCCTAAGTGGAGATTCCTTGGATATCTTACATTCCTTGTACCTGCTTTGATCATGACTTATTACTCTGTGATCGGTGGCTGGATCACCAAGTATTTCTGTGAATATATTATTTCCGATGGATCTGCCCTTTCTAGGGACAGCTATTTTACATCATTTATTACATCCAAGGTTTCACCTATTGTTTTTATGCTTATATTTCTGGCACTAACCGCCTGGATCGTATATCGCGGCGTAGAAAAGGGAATCGAAAAATTCTCCCGCTTCATCATGCCTGGACTGATCATTTTGATCCTTGCCATTGCCATTTTTTCCCTGACCCTTTCCAAAAAAGATACAGACGGCACAGTACGTACAGGCCTTCAGGGATTATGGGTATACCTGTATCCTGATTTTTCCGGTCTGACTGTAAAGCGCTTCCTTGAAATCCTTCTGGATGCTATGAGCCAGTTATTCTTTTCTTTAAGTGTTTCCATGGGTATCATGGTCACTTACGGCTCCTATGTAAAAGATGATGTAAATCTGAATAAATCCATTAACCAGATTGAAATATTTGACACAGGTGTGGCTTTCCTGGCTGGTATGATGATCATCCCTGCAGTATTTGTCTTCCTGGGCACCGATGGAATGGCTTCCGGCCCAAGCCTGATCTTTATTTCTTTGCCTAAGGTTTTTGAAGCTATGGGGCCTGTAGGAAAAATAACAGCCATTGCTTTCTTCTTAATGATGGGCTTTGCTGCACTTACTTCCTGCGTATCCGTTATGGAAACCCTGGTTGCTAACTGCATGGAGATCTTCCATAAAACCCGTAAACAGATGTGCAGCATGATCGGGATCTATTCTCTTATTACAGCTGTGCTGATCTGTCTTGGATATAATGCACTGTACTTTGAACTGCCTCTTCCAAATGGTGCCACTGCACAGCTGCTGGATGTAATGGATTATATTAGCAACAGCTTCCTGATGCCGTTTATCTCCTTCCTTACCAGTATTCTGGTGGGCTGGGTGATCGGTCCTAAATATATTATCAGCGAGGTGGAACGAAACGGGGAACATTTTGGTCGTGCCCGCCTGTACAGCTTTATGATCCGTTTTGTAGTACCTGTAGTAATGCTGGTCCTTTTCCTGGTGTCTACCGGCATCGGAAATCTTTTTTAATAGATTATTTTCAAAATGCCGCCGGATGATTTCCTGTAAAATAATATAAATCTTCTTCTAAGCAAAAACGCCACTTCTTTCCCGGAAGTGACGTTTTTGTTTTTATAACGCTACAGCTTCTGGCCTGGTTCTGATACTTTTATCAGAATAGCTTATTTTACTGTAACTTTTACTTTCTTATAAAGTCCGTTCTGTGCATAACAGTAAACGTAGCATTTACCTTTTGCTTTCGCTTTGATCACACCCTTTTTGCTTACTGTTGCAACAGAAGTGTTGGTAGAAACATAGCGAATATTGCTGGTGTACTTTTTGAATGTACCCTTGGAAGCAATGGCTTTTGCCTTGATGGTGGCTTTCTTACCTTTCTTTAATGTAAAGGCCTTCTTGTTTACAGTCACTTTCTTAATGTCTGCTTTCTTTCCGCCGGTTGTGTTTGTATAGATCACTGCTGACTTGGTGATTCTTCCATAGCTGTCAAAAGCTGCCACATAATACTTATAAGTTGTTCCTTTTTTCAGCTTCTTCTGTGTCCAGGATCTGGTCGTTCCGGATACCGTTTTCAGAAGTTTTACCTTACCGTTATTCTTTGCGCCATAAATCTTGTAATTCTCAACGCCATTTACCTTCGTCCAGCTAAGTGCCACAGATGTTTTGGCTGCTTTTGCTCTGGCAACAAGTACCTGTCCACGTTTCGCAGGTGCCTTTGTAGGCTGAGGTGCCTCTGTTGGATTCGGTGCAGGTGTTACCGTTGGCTTAGGTGCCTCTGTGGGTGTTGCAGGTACTTCTGCTGCTTTTACCTCAATGTCTTTCATAGCCACTGCATAATAGGTATATGGTGCATTGGATACGTATAATCTGTAGGAACCGGCCTTCTCTGCTTTAATTACTGCAGATCCGTTTTCATCTGTTACAGCCTGTGTCTTTTCACCGGTTGCTTTGTTTTCCAGGGTAAGTGTACTTCCTGCCACTAACAGTTCCACAGTATTCCAGTTGGAATCATATCCGTAGGTCTTCAGCGTTACAGCAAATTCTTTTCCAGCCTCTACAGAGGATGGAACATCCTGGAAGAAAAGGTATTTATCGGTCCATCCGGTTGTATCCGCATATACAAAGATGCTGAACTGATCGCCGGTATTTACCACACTGTTATGTGCAGCAGTCATATTTCCACTTGCATCCATAGGATACTTATCATTGATCAGGTAAGAAACATTTGGATTCTGAGCCTTGAAGATGGTAGTGATCTTACCTGTATTGTTTACAGCCAGATATCTGCCCGGATCGTTCTCAAAATCTGTTCCATATAATTCTTTATGGATTGCATAAAGAACATCCACAACAGCCACTTTATTCTTCATTTCCTCCGGCTTTTCATAGCCATAGGATCTGGCTGTATCTGCAGCTACTGTCATGGACAGAAGCTGTCCCGGCTGGTTTGGAGTCTGATTAAGCCTTACTGTGATTGCTGCTGTCACCACATTCTGAGCATCCTGTGCCTCTGCTGCAGCGGCTTTCAGCTCACGGATTGCCTGACGGAGCTCTTCCTCTGTTACATTTTCCTTTACCTGAGCTGCTTTTGCAGTATCCAGAGCCTGCTGAAGCTTTGCCTTTGTTCCAGCCGGATACTGTCCAGGCTCCTGCCCTTCTGCCATAGCATCCAGTATTTCCTGTGTGCTCTGGATCAGATCAGCCAGACCTTCTGCTGCTGATTTGGTACCTACAACAGTAACGGTAACTGAAACAGGCTGTCTGTAAAGCTTCTGCAATGCCTCATTATCCGGATGTTTCTTTGCAAATACACCATACCTCTGACTGCTGAGCAGAGACGAAATGGTGATCTCTGTATCTGTCTCACCAGGATAAACATTCAATGTATCATGATTGATATACCTCTGGTTGGTAGATCTGAAACGATTATATCCAGCGCCCTCCATGATCCATGGATCATCAAAGAAATCATCTGCAATAATGCCTTTTCCTGTTCTGTCAGTAAAACTGTAGATCCATTTTGGATTTCCATTTTCATCCAGAACCATTTCCTGGAACGGATGCAGATTTCCAGTAATAGAACCCTTATCCGCATACCGGCCGTCATTAATACCGTCAAAGTAATGCAGCTTTGCCTGCTCCATCATTGCAAGCTCATCAACAAGAACACTTGCATCAAGAGGCTTCACAGTCATCGGGAATCTCTTTACTGCAGTTACATTTTCCCTGGTAAATGTAACTACAAGATCTCCTGTAATATCCTTGGTATAGAAACCGTCTACATATGTGCGATAACCATTAACTGTAACTGCTTCATTTTCGGAGGTTACAGTGATTTCACCATTGTTAAATACTAAATGATCGTTTTCATCCTTGATTCTGGTGTACCTTGGCAAACTAAAATCAGCCTGGCAATTGTTAAGATCAACAACTTCGTTTTTATTTATAAAATCTGTAAACTGATCTGTTGTATAATACTTATTAAGGATTGCCAGAAGCTCTTCCTCTGTAGGAGGTGCAATGTTTGTCCCTTTTACAGTAACGGTAAAATCCTTGGTGCAGCTTGTAAAAGCATTTACTGTTTCTCCACAATAAGAATTAAGAATCGTATCATTTGCATTAAAAGTAGCTGTAAGTGTAACCTCCGTATCCTTTGCAGGAGCATGGATCACACCTTTTACTGGCTCTGTTACTTTAATGCTGGTTGCATCTTCCACACTGATCACGGTAGGATCAGAAGATGTCCAGGTAATTTGTGACCATGCATAAAATGCACCATCTGTCATGATCTGCGGAAGAGAAAGATCAGATTCAACTTCTGTCTGAGAAGTATTATTGCCCTTGATCATATCCCAGGTAAGGCTGTCTTTTTCCTCTGCCATCTTACGGCTGAAGTGATCTCTGTCCCATCCAACAGTTACCCTTGTAGAATCAGTATCTGCATGTGCTCCATTCAATTCAAATGTAAACACAACATCCAGACTCACACTATTAATATTATTAGATGCCGGTTTCTGAGATGCAATATAATGAATCACACCATCCACTCCAATGACATCTGTATTATCTGATGATTTTACAGCAACCTTGATGCCAGCTGTATCAATGGTGTAAGAAGCAAGCTTGGCTTCTACAAAAGCATTAATATTTTTGTATTTATCATAGCCAGGTCTTAAAGCGCCAAGTTCTTTATTAAACTGGGCAACTGCTGCGTCAACCTTAGCCTGATCTGCAGGATCAATAACCACATCCTTCTGCATTGCAACCGGATATGCGATCTCCACCTGATTTCCGGAAGGTGTATATGTACCTGTTGCATCCTTATAGCCATCTGCCTTAACAGTATAGGTATACTCAACACCCTTACTCAGACTATAGACGCCATTAGTAGGTGTTACTGTTACAGAATATGGGCTGTCATCCCATTCGTCCTCTTCCTCATATGTCACCTTAACTATGGCATTATCAACTGCCTGTCCCAGATAGGTTGGCTGGAAGGTAACTTTATATGTAGAAATCTCCTTGGTCAGCTGGATAAGGATCTCTTCATCCTTTGTTACAGTAAAAACATTATCAATAGAATTTTTATAGTTTTCTACATTTTCTACAGACCATTTATACTCTTTTCCTTCAACAAGAGTATAACTGCCGTCCTCATTGGCCTTAATAGTGTCATAATATCCCAGTTTTACCTGAGCCTTTGCACCAGAAATGACCTCGCCTGTATCCTTATCTACAATCTTAAATGTGATCTTATGATTTACGATTGGAACTAAGGTAACAGTAATCGTTTCGTTCACATCATTGCCTGAAACAGTAATATTATTCGTATATTTATTATATCCGTCTTTTTCTACTGTCAGTTTGTATGATTGTCCCTTTTTTACCTTGTAAGTTCCATCTTGTTCTTTTTTAATGTTCTCATATGGAGACACAACTTCAAGCTGTATAGTAGCATCTGTAATCTCTTCCTGCGCAGGATTCTGCACCTTTACAGACAGAAAATACTCTCTCTCCGCTGCCGCTAATGTGATCGTAAAATCCTGTGAAGCCAAAGCTGCTGCTTCTGCCTGTGTCGCATCATCGATCACATCTGTACTGGTATCTGCTGCAAATAAACGAAGAGTCGCTGTAAAACTCTGGTTTCCTTCTTCTGCGGTTGGACGAGTAATACCTAGACTCCCTGGCGCTGAAGGCTTTTTACTTCCCCAATTAACATATTTACTGTTAATATACCAGCCACTTCTATATGAGCTGGTACTTCTTTCAGTTTTTAATCGCAGAGATGAAATACTCGATCCAGAGGGAGTTGTCAGTCCAACAGTATAGCTTAATCCATCATCACTTTTTACTACATTTGCACCACCTGTGCTAGTGATTTTATTTGTACCATCAATATAATTAGTTTTCAAATACGCTGCCGCTGCCTTGGCATCCTCTGCCTCATCATAAGCAGCATCCGGCTCAGCCAGCTGGAAATCATCTGAATCTTCCAGGATTTCCTCCGGTTCATCCGCAATTACATCTCCGTCAGAAAATGCATCTTCTGCAGATACTTCTTCCCAGGTCTTTTGACCATCTGAAAAAGCGCTGTCAGATGCAAATGCATACGACGGCATCATTGTGAGTGTCATCATTGCAGCCATGGATATAGCTGTCAACCTTTTAAACAGTTCTTTTTTTCTCACGTTTCCTTCTCCTTTTCTTTTTCAAGGTTTATTGTTTGAACAGCCAGAAATACTCCCATTGTCCCTCTCTCATAAGCATAAATGGCAACAAAAAACAGAGCCCCATTGTCCACATGAGTCTCTGTCCTATACAACGTGTTGGAGGCTGACTTAAGGTACCCGCCATACCTTACACAGCATTGGTTCCGGATTCTCACCGGATTTCGTCAAATCAGCCAAAAGGCTGAACCACGCCTGGTTATTCATTGTTTAAAAAGTATAACATTTTGCCCAATAACTGTCAACCTCCAGAACACATTATCGAATTATAATATGTGAACCATTTATCGAATTATATCTCCAGAACATATTATCAAATTTTACCTTTTTCATTTTTATCTTCAGAATCTTTTCTATCTGCCATACTATAAATGATTATCTATATCCCTTGCTCCATACATTAAACGTCGAACTTCCATTACATCGTCAATCACCACATAATAGACAACATAATTTTTTACATAAATTCGATAATAAGGATAGTCTCTTTGTTTTACTGAATGATATGGTTCAAAAGAAACTGGATTATTCAGTCTTTTCAAAATTGCAGCTTCGACATCATTAATTAAACGAAGAGCCGCATCCTCATTTTTTAACACATTAGCAATATAATTCACTGTATTGTTTAAGTCTTGTTCAAATATTGGCAAATATCGAAGCTTATAGGACTTATTTCCCATGAATCATACCCCTTGCATTTTTAAAAACACTTTCGTGAGATAATCGTTCTTCTGTCATTGAAGCCTGGCGATCAGCTTCATCAAGCTTCATTTCGATATTATCGGTCAAATTTGCGTATTCCTGCAAGCTTAAAACTACCATAGCACCATAACCGTTTTTAGTCAGATAAACAGGTTCTCCACTATTTACGATAGTTTCAATCTCCGGAAACTTGTTTCTAAGATCCGAGACAGGACGAATTTGTATCATATCCAAGCACTCCCTTCATTTACATCATCTTGACGTTATCTTAATTTTATCAAAATCTTATCACAAAAGCAATATTGTATTTATTGTAAAATTCATTGGTAGAATGTAGAACCTAAAGAGCTGCATTGTGGAAAAGATCTTGGTTATATATCATGCGAGGCTTTCGCAGATTTCGACTGGGCTAATTTCTCTGTAATTTGCCGTGTCTGAACGCCGCAGGCGTGAGTTTGGCAAATGACAGAGATAATAAATGCCCGGGAGAAATCCGAAAACGAAGCCCTGATATATAAACATATCTTTTCCGCCAAATGCAGCCCATTTAGCTTTAAACATTCTCCAAATGATTTTTACAATCCCCTACCGAACCGTCACCCGTATCACCTTCCTCTTCTTTCCTGACTTAACCGTAATCTTTGCGCTCCCCTTTTTCTTCCCGGTAATCACCCCTCTCTTATTCACGGCCACTATCTTTGAATTGGATGACATATAACTAACCTTTTCCTGGGAAGTAATGGGTGAAAGCACAGGCTTCAACGCCAGCTTTCCTTTTCTTTTCAAAGTCAGCTTTCCTTTCAGCCCGGTAATACTTTTGGTTTTCACAGTCTTAGCTTGCACAGTTACAGTAAGACTTAATTTCTTTCCGCTTGCCAGAACAGCTGTTACAGTGGCTTTTCCCTTACGTAAGCCCTTGATCACACCTTTTTTCGATACAGACACGATTTTCCTGTTAGAACTGGTCCAGGTTTTCACCAAATCCCCGTTAGCCAAACCTGACACTGACACCTTAGATGTAGTCTGCCGAATCTTAAGGGGAATGCGCTTTACATTCAGCTTCCCTGTAGGAGACAGCTTCTCACCCACTGTACGGGTCTGTACAGTACCCTTGCTGCCTGTCCGCTGCTGTACCTCCGGTTCAAACACCGTAGCAGGTGAAAGAGTTGACCAGGTGCCAAAAATCTCTGGTTCATCCGGTACCGGCATAGGTGTTGGCGTAACAATGATCTCTTTTCTTTGGACCGTCAGTATATAATCACCTGTTTTTCCGGTACGGGTACGAACTGTGATCCGTACCTTTGCCTCCTGGATCTCAGGACTTTTATCCAGATAAATGGCGATCCTGCTGGCATTACCGCTTCCTGTGGTTTTGCCAAAAATACTTACCTTCAAGGTTCCCTGGATCCCTGCTGCCGTTACTTCTGCATCTGATTCTTCTGTTTCTGCAAAAATATTGATAAAATCACGGTTTCCGGTATAAAGCACCCGGTATTCCGCTGTATTTCTGTCAAACGCCGGAGAGATTGCCAGCCGTGCCTGAACATTACTGTAAGTATTGCTTGTGCTTACTGTCAGATTCCCAAGCGCCGGAACAGACTGATCCCTTGTAATATGAAATACGTATTTTCTGCTTTTTCCAAGACACTGCGCCAGCACCTGCACCTCTGCCTGTCCTGAAGATACATCAACCGTATAAGCACCGGTAATATTTTGTCCATTCACGGACAAGGTACAGCCATCCAAAGCCTTAAACTGCAAAGTTACAGTTTTTGTTTCCTCCCCGATCAGCAGAGTATGCTCTGTTTTACTTTTCCGGAACATATCCTTCCACTTGATCGTACCTGCATCTGATTGTGCGGTTACACTGTCAATATATGCTCCGTTACATTCCACTGCCATCAGATAATTGGAATCATTCTTGAAATAAAGAGTTCCATCACGGTCAGCACAGATGGTACTGATACAGTATTCTGCCTGATCTTTCTCAGGTCTGAAAATCTCTGCAGCTGTGCCGGAGGTCTGTCCTGGTGCATCTGTCAGCATATAAATACCGCCAGGCTTTGCATTATAAGTAAAATACAGATACACCCGGCCGTCCGGAAGCCCGTCTCCGTTATAATCCCGGTTCTCGTAAGCGGTAGACATCAAGGGGGCAGCCTGAGGGTATCCTGGAATGGAAACATTATAAGCAAGGGACAGACCGGAAGATGTTTCTGTAAGGACCGCAAAATGGTGTCCTCCATCCGGATTAAACTGGCCGCCTGTACCGCATACGCCCACATAAATTCTGCCCTTGTAAATTACAGGAGAAGCAGTTGCCATCCCCCCAAGACTGATGCTGTCCGTCTGACCGAAGGTTCCGTTCTGATTCATGGCGATCCTATATAGATAACCGCCTTTGGTGGTAAAATACACATACCCGTTCTGATAAACGATGGTAGACCGGATATCTCCATTCAGCCCGGTTTTCTGATCTATCAAAAGCCCTGTATGGGTATTGACAGAATACAGAATTGCTGTATTGGTGTAGTCGTTTTCGGCCCCGTCATCTGACCCAAACACAAGATAATCCTTGGATGCATAGGCTCCTGCCCAGTAAAAACCACCTTTATGATTATATTTCCAGGTACAGTATTTCACCTCATCTCCCCTTGTGGGGTCCTCATCTGTAACAGACAGGCAGAAATAAGTTCCTGCTGTTGTTTCATTATCCCAGGTACCTGTATAAATATATCCGTCTTTATATGTAACAGGTGAAATCGTCTGTCCACCTATAGATTCACTGATCCACAGGGACTTAAGGGTAGTGGCACTGATTGCCTGGATTTTTCCGCCTCCAATCTGTGCAAACAGCATCCCTTCTGCATAAGTCAGCGGAATCATAGCATAGACCATGCTTCCTGATAGCGGATCACTGGTTGCCTGGATCTCCCCTGTGTTCCTGTCCAGTCTGTAAATATATTTTCCGGAAGCTACATACAGCTGACCTCCAAGGATCAGCGGCGGAGTTACAGAAGCTTCCCAGCTGCCTCCCAGTTTTTTGGACCATTTTTCCAGTGCAGTTGAAGAGTTTTCCGGAGTTTCCCAGTTCACAACACCATTATTCGTATCACTGTTTCTGAAATTAACCCAGTCATTGTCTTGGATCTCTGTATGGCGTGCAGCAGCTTCCTGAAGGTCTGCCTGGATCAGGGCTGTTTCCCCTCCTGTAAATGTGCCATGGGCACCTACATAACCATAGCAGGAGACTGTCCATGTATAAGCTTCTCCATTTAATATATTATGAAATAAATGCAGATTATCCGAATCTGGTACCTGTCGGCTTCCTGCTGCATCATATACACTGACTACAGCCTGGGAAGGCGTGACCTGAAAGGCAAGATCTGTGCCTGCTTTTCTGGACACTGTCACACAATAATTTCCCTGTGATGTATATGTACTGCCCTGGTAAGCCGGATCCTCATAAGTATCCTGCACTTCCATGGAAAGCTGGATCCTTGTTTCCTCAGTGCCAAGGGGAACATCTACTGGATCGGATGTGGATACCGTGATTCCATTCACCTTCAGCTGGTACCAGTTCTCTTTGAAAGCATTTGCCAGAAGCTTTACGCTTGTATCAACGGCAGGAACAATTGCCTCATATTCTCTGGTTTTTCCTGTAGTATCAAAATTCCGGACCAAATTTTCTGTAAGATCTGTGTCAGAAGATCTGTAGCATCTGATATTCTTAAGATCCAGGCGGCGAAGCACTAGGATTTTATATACCTGGCTGTCTCCTTCAGTTCCTGCTGTAATGGTATAAACTGCCCTTTTTCCACCCTGTGCGCCGGAAGTAAAGATCCTGCTGCCCAGACTGTAACGAAGTCCTTTTGAAGAAGCAGCAACATCCATTTCTGTTGTTTCCTGGGTATGGTCAAGGGTCCATGCAGAAAGTACCGCCTTCGCCTCTTCCGGTGCGGCAGCTGACAGATCTCCAGTCACATAAAAGGAACCTGAATCATAATTGGAGCTGTATTCTACTGTATAAACCTTTCCCTGAAGTTCTTCATCCAGATCCTCCCTGCGGTTCATTTCCAAAGGCGTATTTTCAGAATTGCCGGCATATACCTTCAGACCTGTCAGGTATTCCTCTGACTGGACATTGGTATCCTGTACCTCTTCAAACAAGGACTCCTCTTCTGTTACATCATAAACCTCTTCCGGCTCTGTCGCTTCATCTGCAAACTCTGAAGAATCTTTCCCGAAAGCTTCGCTTTCATCTGAAGTAAAATCTTCGGTAGAAAATACATCCTCCGGCTCTATTGTATCCTGCCGGGATTCCTCTTGTATATCCTCTGCCACATCAACAAACTGTTCTTCCCCATACACCGATGCACTTCCGGTTATAAGTGTTAATGCCAGCAAAGCAGCCATCCATTTTCTCATTTTTCTAGCCATACACCCTCCTTGCTCCTTTTGGGTCATGCCCTTATCCTTCTATCCGTTCTTTTGTACATCCTTTTGTAATGCCTTTTAGCAGCGGTAAAAAGCAGGATATATGCCAGGCCTGCCACTGCGCCTGCCAGCATCAGCTTTGTGGAAAGCCGCAGCCCCTTAAAAGCAGAAAAAATACTTTTTTTACCGGATGAACTGATTTTCTGCAGATCTTTCGTATCAGGTGCCTGACTTTTGTCACCGGTATCCTGGGAAAAAGAAGATTTTATATTTTCCGCTTTGTCTTTTTCACTGCTTTTGGTTTGTTCCTTTGCAGTTTCTTTCTTCTTATCCTTGTTTTTCTTCTTAGCTGTTTCTTTATCTTTAATCTGACTTTTCTTTTTTCCAGTAGCCAACTGAGCAGATCCCATTGCCCCGGCACTGCCTGCTGCCCCGGATGGATTTTTCAGAGATCCTGCAGTTCCCTGTACGTTTTTCAGCTTGTCAATAGATCCGTCCCCGCCAGAACCAGGCTTTGTGGCCTGGGATTTATTCCCTCCGTATCCTGGTCTTGATGCCAGGCTGCCTGATGTGGCAGCTTTTATATCCGGGACCCGGATCACAAGCTGTTCACTAATATTGCCTGCCAGATCCTTCACTGCTATGACCAGATCCTTTTCCCCTGCAGTCAGGCCGGTAAGGGCGATGGTATCTGTTCCTTCACCTACCTGGGTTCCTTTTTGGGAAGTATCCAGCTTTGGCAGGGCTGCACCAGCCTGTGTCACCTGATAATACCGGTAACCTTTTTCACTGGTCTTATATACCACAGAAGCCGTATCCGTGGAAATTCGGCTTGCACTTATTTTCTTTAATACAGGAGGGGTTGTATCCATTGTAGACAGAGTCAGGTAGTAATCCTTTTTCATACCGTCAGAAGCTGTTACCTGGATCCTCACCTCCAGTTTTCTTTCGTTATCTGCAAACACAAGCTTCCAGTATCTATGCCCCATTCTATCATCATGATCTTTGATAGATTCATCCTTTTCCACAGTAGAAGCTTTCACACCGCTTAATGCATATACATGGATCTCACATTCTCCTGCTGCCTCAGGCCACAGATTCAGGCTCTTTCGTTCCCCCTCATAAACTGCTTTATACTTATTGTGCTCTACAGACAGCTGCGGATCCAGCTTCAGGATCCCTTTACCGTAAGTATCAGAACTGGACACGTATAAAGCCTGAAGTACAGGTGTTTCTGTTGGCTGTGGTTCTTCTGTTGGTAATGGTATTTCCGTTGGCAGCGGTGCTTCTGTTGGCAATGGTGCTTCCGTTGGCAATGGTATTTCTGTTGGCAGTGGCGCTTCCGTTGGTAATGGCACTTCTGTTGGTACCGGCGCTTCCGTTGGTAATGGCACTTCTGTTGGTACCGGCGCTTCCGTTGGTACCGGTGCTTCCGTTGGTAATGGCACTTCTGTGGGCAGAGGTACTTTTGTTGGCACTGGTGCTTCTGTTGGTACCGGCACTTCTGTTGGCAATGGCACTTCTGTTGGTGCCGGAATCTCTGTAAGCACAGGTCCTGCTGTAGGCAATGGATTTTCGGTTGGTATCGTTTCTCCTCCTGTTTCGGTTTGCAATGACCCAAGAAGAAGAACGACAAGAAGCATTCCTGTTAATAATCGTTTCATTACCAGTCCCCCCATGTTTCTCCTGTTTGGCCGGCTCCTACATCAGCACCGGAATACAGGGAAAAACGAAGCCGTATCTCATCTCCATCTGCCGGATAATAAGCAGACATTCCCACATTCATATACTCTCCGTTTACAAAGTACAGCCATCCGGATTCCATTGTAAAATCAAATTCTCCGATCCAGTTTGCATCATGCTCTGACAGCTGACAGTTGGCAGCGATCAGATGATCCATCAGATCCTGCGGAATAGCAGCGCTGGCAGCAATCCCACCTCGTCCAATAGCTTTCAGATAAAAGCCTCCGGAAACATCGCCATCATTTCTCCAGTCAAAGCCTTGGGTCTGCAAAAACCTTAAAAGTACGGAAGACAGCTGTTCTCCCTGATAAAACCCTATGGCGGTAGATGGAAGAATAGTTCCAAGACCAATGGTACCAGCTTCGATACTGATGGTCACAGATCCTGCAGGCTGCTGCTCCTCTGAGCCTTTATAAATGGTAAACACAGGAAGAGTGGTACATCTGCCTTCCTCATCTGTGGCACGGATCTCTATGGTATTGGTTCCTTCTGCCAGATCCAGCCGGTAGGCAAAGATTCCATCAGAAGGCTCTCCTCTGGAAGAAAGCCGCTGTCCATTTCCTGTGATCTCAAGTGCCGAAGCCGAAAGGCTGTTGCCATACCAGTCCTTTGCCTGCACATAGAAAGTTCGGTAAGAAGCATTAACCGTCTCTCCATCCGTCAGATCTGTGGCAACCGTGGGATACTGATTTACCGGCTCCTCAGGCACCGGCGAAGGAGCAGGCGTTTCGGTAGGAGCAGGCGTTACCGGTATCTGTGCTCCATCTTGATTACGGTCGTCATCCTGATCAGAAGCATTTTCCTCATGTTCCGTGCTGTTTTCTTCCCCTGAAGGTTCATATACAATGGTATTGGTCTGGGAATCCGGATCCGGCACTGTAGGTGCGTCTGTCACCTGAACAGGGGTTGGATCCGTCTTATCCTGTATTTCTTCTGGATCTGCAGGCGTTGCAGTAGGAACAGGGGAAGGTGTTATTTTTTCTTCTTGGGGTGTTACCGTAGGCTCAGGCAAAGTCTGAGCCTGCTGGATAAAATCCTGTTCTCCCTGACTGTTTCCTTTGTCCTGTCCGCCATATGCATATCCCTTGCCAAGATATCCCTTTAAGGA
The DNA here is from genome assembly GCF_040929965.1 of Blautia sp. 1033sp1_1033st1_G9_1033SCRN_220408. Classification (NCBI taxonomy): domain Bacteria; kingdom Bacillati; phylum Bacillota; class Clostridia; order Lachnospirales; family Lachnospiraceae; genus Blautia; species Blautia sp. 1033sp1_1033st1_G9_1033SCRN_220408. Next base: position 141,084 of record NZ_JBFKZO010000003.1, read on the forward strand.
ACTTTGGGCATTGATCCCCTGAATAGGATCTGTCTGGATCTCCTGCTTTTCCTGACGAAATCCGCTGTACAACACAGCCCAAAAAAACATCAGAAATGCCAGTAGAAGAACACTTGTCCATATTTTGTTTTTCCTGTTTTTTCCCTTGCTCCTTTTTTTCATTGCTTTCTTTAATATAGCCTTTCAATATATTTCATAACCCAGTTGTCAAACCAGCTTTTCTGTTTCTTTAATTCCTTTTTCAGGATCCGGATACATTCCCTGCAGGTATCCTTTTCCTGAAGCTGTATTTTGTGCTGGCTGAAAGCCGCCTTCTGCCCAGCCTGATAAACCTGCTGATACAGCTCCTCTGCCCTTTTTGAATACCCATTCTCTCCCCTGTTATAAAGATCCTCTGCGTATCCGGCCATTGCACAAAGGGCTTTCTTATCATCTCTGCTTAAAAACCGTTTCCTGCGCCTGTATGAAACACGTATCCGAAGCATAACCACAGTAAAAATAAAAAGCACGCAGAAGCCATCAAAAACAGCCAGAAAAAGAAGGAAAAACTTTTCTATTCCAAACAAGGCAAGCTTCAGACTCCAATGAGTCTGTATATTTTCCTCTTCCTGCATGGTCTGTGTTTCTTCTGGCACAGCCTTTGCCTGTCTGCCCTTTGCCTCCAGGCCTGTTTTCAGGTCAGCCTCTTCCATAACCCCATAATATTCGGGAGTCATTTCCACGGGTATCCATCCAAGTCCATCAATATAGATTTCTGTCCAGGCATGGCCGTTTTTACCCGGGATATTAATAGTATCTTCTGATGTCTTATCCTGAATGTCAGAAGGAGTGACCAGATATCCTTCCACATACCTGGAAGGAATGCCATAATATCGGAACATTAAGGCAGCTGCTGTTGCAAAATGTACACTATAACCAATCTTCTTATCTTCCAGAAATTCACGGACAAAATCACCACTTTTGCTGTAAGGATCTGCAGCACTGCTGTATGTCATATGCTTTTCCAGATAAGCTCGGATCCTGGTAATGGCTGTATAGTAATCCGTATGTCCCTGATTTCTGTCTCCTGCCTCTCCCAGTTCCTGCTTAAATAAATTTTCAAGAGCTTTTGGCAGCTGCAGGTCATTGGCGTAAACAAAAGCATTATAATAGCTTTCCGCCTGCCTGTATCCCGAATCTTTCCCTGAAGCAAGAAGCTGGTATATCTGCGCCCCCAGGTCTGTAAACTGGCTGGTAAGAGGCTGAACAGTGGTAAAAGAATAGTTTCGCTGGCCCCAAAATCCTTTTGCGCCAACTGTACTGTCTGCCAATCCATCCTCTCCCTGACATCCTTCCGGAAGCAGCTGCATTTCATAGGGTGTATAAAGATATCGGCTGTCCGCAGCCAGATTATTTACGCTGACCTTCTGGCTGCTGATGCTGGTATCTGTAAGCCTGGCGCCACTGGCAAGCTGTGTTTCCCCATAAAAGCCTTTCTCATGCAGCCAGTAAAAAAGATTACGTTCCTGATAAGCACTGGAAGGATCTATGCTTTTCCAGCTGCTGCCATCATACCTGGAGCCCACAAAGCCACGCAGGTACATGGGCTGAGGCTTTTCCATGGAGATCCTGAGAGCTGTTTCATCAGAACCCGTCCAATTTCCTGTATTTTTCAGATTTCCGCTAGTAAGACCATTTAGCTTGCCCTTTTTGAAACGAAGATCATACAAGGCTTCTCCTGCTTTTTCCTTTGCATCAGACACAACTTGCAGATCCTGATATTCTTCCTGTGGAAGCATTCTTACAAGGATCAGGCCTGCAGCCAGGATCACAGCTGCCAAAAAAAGTATCCCCTCCCCAAAAGCCAGGTTCTGTACAAGGGTATCCTTGCCTGTGTGCATCCGGATCAAGCCAAGCACCAGTGAAAAATAAAAAATAACAAAAAGATCAGGATCCGGGAAACTGCCTGTAAGAACCATAAGCACCACAGGCGCCAAACCATACAAAACCAATATCAGGCTGATCCTCCAGTGAAAAAACAGATATCCTGCTGCTCCGGCAGCTATCCCAAGGCAGACCAGAAAAACCGTTGCTGCCAATTCCGTATCCACATCTGTGACAGTCTGATACCGTACAAGATAAATCCCGGCACTGCTCCCAAGCAGATCTGCCCCTTTATTCCAGAATACCACAGCTCCTGCCAGTAAAAACCTGCGAAAGAAAAAAATGCCGGTTCCTGCGATCAGAAAAAGCAGGATTTCTGTAATCTGTCTGCCTTTTTTCATAGTTCCGGCAAATAAACAGACCAGCGCCGTAAAAAACACACTGCATAAAAAAGGCAGTCTGTCTGCGGCCCCTGTAAGCATTTCAAGAAGCAAGAATATCCCTGCCCCGCAAATCCCCAGGATCAGTCCAGCTTCCAGCAAAATACCGGGCAGCTGCTGTCTGTATTTTGTTTTTTGTTTTTGTCCTGGCATTGTAAGCCAAACTTCCATGTAATCTGAACTCCTTCGCTGTCTGAGCCTTTGCCTCCGCACTTCAGGACAGTAACCTGTCCCCTGTTTTTCAGAAACTGTGCAGAGATATCCTCTGGTTCCCCTGTAAGATAGATATACTCTGCAAATCTTACTGTACCTGGATTTTCCAGATATTTCCGTACAACTACCGGTTCATCTTTAGTTCCTGTGCTTTGCAGGAAAAGATAAAGAACTCTTTCCAGATCTTCCCTGGTACCGATCTTCTGTATATGTATCCTTCCTGCAGACCTGTCAAAAACCCCAGCCTGGCAGGAGATCTTACGTTCCATAAAGTCTTCCAGAATTGCAGCAAATACTTCAGCTGCTGCTTCTGCTCTTAATGGGTTTCTATCTTTCTGAAAGCTTTCTGCCAGAAGCAATACTGTGTCATCTACAGGATAGCTTTTTTCCCGGATCATCACGTCATCCAACTTGCCTGTAAGCTTCCAGTGAATCTGACGGATATTGTCCCCTGGCCTGTATGACCGGATATCATATGTTTCTCCAGGATCATCACCGGGACGCATCCCTGAATAGCGGAAGCTTTCCATGTCAAAGCTCTCTCCCAAAAGAAAAGAAAAGCTTTTTTTCTGTCTGTCAGGCATAACTACCACTTCCCTACTTTCTTTTGTCTGCCTTTTTCCTGAAAAAATATGGAAAAGATCCTGGCAGTACCATTTTCCAAAAGTAAAGGCAACACATCCGCACCATCTGCTTTCCCCCTGAAACTCAATGATCTGTTTGCCTTTACTTTGTAAGGAAAAGCTTATGGGAAGCCATCCTTTTTCTCCAGTCAGTGTATTTTCCCACCACAGCTTTCCTTTTCCTGCAAAAACAGGAATGGCCGAAAGATTCCGAACCTGCAGCTCCCCTGTGAATTCCCTGCCTCTTTCTGCTGCTCTTGGCAGTTTGATCTGAACCTGCAGCTTACGTCCTGTACAGATCAGAAGAATTCCGGACATTACAAACGCCACACAGGAAATCAGAAGCAAAGCCATATACAGATATTCCCCTGTAAATACTGATGCAGCCGCCATGCCCGCCAGCCACAGAAGCCAGATCAGCCTGCTTTTCATCATCCGTCTACCCTTGGCACAGGCACCTGTAAAAGGATCTGCTCCAGGATCTGTCTTGGACCTTTGTCCTCATACCTGGCTTTGGTATCCAGCACCATCCTGTGACCTGCCACATCTGCGAATACTGCCTGTACATCCTTTGGCACCACATAATCCCGTTTCTCCATAAAGGCATGAGCCTTGGCCATACGCATCAAAGCCAAAGTACCTCTGGGGCTTAAGCCTAAGGTGATCAACTCATCCGCCCTGGTAGCCTCTGCAAGAGAAACGGCATAGTCCAGCACTGCATCGGATACATATACCTTTTGTACCTGCTCCTGAAGGGAAAGCAGTTCTTCTCTTGTGAGCACAGGTGCTGTATGTTCCAGCGGGTTTTCTTTTTGTCTGTCACGAAGCAGTTCCACCAGGCTGTCATGATCCGGGTACCCCATACTCAGGCTGACCATAAAGCGGTCCAGCTGGGATTCCGGCAAAAGCTGTGTACCAAGGGAGCCTACCGGGTTTTCGGTAGCGATCACCACAAAGGGCTGCGGTACAGGATGGGCTTCCTGATCAACTGTTACCCTTCCTTCTTCCATAACCTCCAGAAGCGCAGACTGGGTCTTGCTGGAGGTACGGTTGATCTCATCTGCAAGAAGCATATTGCACATCACTGCCCCAGGTCTGTAAAGGAACTGGCCAGAAGCTTTGTCATACATTGTAAATCCGGTTACATCTGACGGCACCACATCCGGTGTAAACTGGATCCTGTTAAAATCCATACCCATCAGCCTGCTTAAAGCCAGAGCTGTGGTAGTCTTTCCTACACCGGGTACATCCTCCAGCAGGATATGTCCTTTTGCCAGCACTGCCATCAGCATTTTATCTGTGATCTGTTTTTTACCTTTTATGATTTTCCCAAGCTGTTCCTGCAGCAGGGTGATCTTATCAGCCAATATCCTTTCCTCCCTCTATTTGTTATCGGTCATATTATATAAGCTGTTTTGCTTTTCCTGTAATCTGTGATAGGCTGCCAGGGCACAGAAAGCCTGGTCAGTTGCCAAAGGATCTGCCTCTCCCTTGGGAATATGGGCAAAGCCTCCATCACCCGTTGAAAATTCCATCAGTCTGTCGTAAAGACCCTTCCCGTCTTTTTTAAACCGGCTGTCTTCATTACAGTCCACCCCATGTGTGGAAAGGGCGATCACTGTCTGGGAAATGGATTCTGAGCTTTTTGTACCATATGCAGTGTATCCTCCATCCTTATCCTGGGCATCAGCCAGGAAGGTGATCCCTTTTTCTATGGTTTCTTTTACATCCTTATCCTGCTGATAAGGCTCCAGGCAGGTCAGTGCCATTGCTGTGATATCCACATCTGCTGTATCTGCCTGATCACTCAAAGAAAAACCGCCTTCCGGTTTTTCTTTTTCAAGGATAAAATCCAGATATTGTTTCTCAAGTGGCCCATCCACATCCAAGCGGTCTGCATTCAGGGCAAGAAGTGCAAAAACAGCGCCGTTCAGTCCTTGGGAAACCACGGTGTCATAATCCTCCAAAGCCTTTGTCAGATCATAGCCTGCAACATCTTTCGGATCATCCCCGATGGCTGTCAGGGCAAGGATCGCCCTGGAATATTCCGTATAACGGTTATCGCTTAATACGCCTTCCTGTTCCTTTACTCTTTTTTCCAGGTTGGCTCTGTATTTTTCATAATAATTATCCTCCACCTTAGCACCTGATCTGGCAAGTGCCAGCACCGTCCACTCTCCTCCAAGAGTATTAGATTCAGGAGAAGTAACCGTTTCCATTTCATAAGCAGCTGTTTTCTTAATAGCATCCTGTGGTGTTTTGCTGCTCTTCCCACATCCTGTAAGCATTACTGCCCACAGCCCGGCTAGCAGAAGCCATTTTCTTATTTTATATTCTCTCACCATTATAAGGCTCCTCCTTCCAGTGCTCTGATCTTTTCCCAGCATAGCTGTGCATCCTCTTTTTTCATACATTCAATAGTCCATGTCCGTTCTTCTGTAAGGGGAAGGTTTTCCAGAACCTGCTGATAAGGCAGATTTCCCCGTCCAAGACCTGTATGGGCATCTCTGTCCCCAAGGTTGTCATGTACATGCACATGGGTCACATAAGGTGCAAGGGCTTTCGCCCACTCCCGCACATCCACAGACGAATAGCAGTGTGCATGTCCAATGTCCAGGCAAAGCTTAAAATTAGGGTGATCTACTTTCTTGTATACATCTAACAGTAATTCCCAGTCATCATCAAAAACATTCTCAAGCACAATTTCCAGTTCCTGCCTGCCGTCCATAAATTCACTGAAAAACCGTGACACCTGATCTGCCCAGCCCTGTTTATAATATACATACGGATTCATTCCGGAATGAAAAACGATCTTTCTGGCTCCAAGAAACAAACCAGCCTGATAGCACTGGTCAAACCGCTTCATAGTTACTTCCCGTACCAGTCTGTCATAGGCCGCCGGATTCACATCCAGGAAAGGACCATGGAGAATCAGTTCCCTGGTTCCCATCTTTTTTAATTTTTCCCTGTATACATCTATGGATTCAGAAAAATGATCCAGGTTATCTGCAATTGAAAAGTCAATGCTTTCTACTCCCATCCCGGACTGACGGATCAACTCCTCCATCTGGTCATCCGGAAATAAATGGCTGATATATATCATATATTAGTTTTACCTCATTTCACCGCTGTATAAGCCCGTATTTTGCCTTGATCCTTTCCAGCTTTGTAAGCAGGGGCCGGCTCATGATACACAAAAAGACCACTGTAGATGCTGCATGTACCAGATCTACCGGAAGCCCCGAAATATAAAAAGCCAGCAGGCTTTCCTTTGTAATATGCCCATAGGCCATAAGGATGCTGGCCGGATTCATGATCCCGCCATAAATCAGCACTACGCTTAGAAAACCATAAATACAAAGATCTGCCTTTCTGGCCTTCAGGATTCCTTTTTTATACAGGATTCCTGCAAAAAATCCAATGATTCCAAAGGAAAACATCTGCCATGGTGTCCATGGTCCCTGTCCCATAAACATATTGGAGATCAGCATGATCAGACAGCCTACCAGAAAACCTGCCTCGCCTCCAAAAGAAATCCCGGTAAGGATCACAAAGGCAGCCACAGGCTTAAAGCTTGGCACCATGAAAAAAGCAGCCCTGCCTGAAACTCCAAGTGCAGCCAGTACAGCGATCACCATGATTTCCCTTGCCTTTGGCTTCCTGCCTTCAAACACCATAAAAAAGGGCAGCATAGCCGCAAATACAACGATCAGGCTGCTGATCATATATTTCTTCCCATGGAAGATCCTCACGGACAGATATAACAAAGCAGGCACGATCAGCAGCATCAGCACAAGGGCAAACCAGGTGCGGCGCCCTACCTTACCATCTTTTTCCATCTGTCTGATGATCAGTCCGTCTGTTGGCAGCTGATATTCCTCCAAGTTCTCTTCGGCTTCACTGCTATTCTCTCTTGAAGCCGGTTCTTCCCCAGGTATTGCAAGAAAGCTGTCCAGGAAATGGTCTAATTCCCGTTCTGTAAGCATGCAACCACATCCTTTCCAGTTATTGCATATGGAAAATATTGTCTTGCCATCCGGTTAGCTGCTGTTGTATAGAAATTATTCCCTGCAAAAAAGCTATTTACATCATTCTCAGTTACAATATTTCCTTCAAAAAATAATCCTACACGATCTGCATACTCTGCAACAAATTCTATATCATGTGAAATCATAAATATAGTCATTCCATGAGATTGAAGCTTTTTCAATATTTTTCCCAGTTCTTCCTTATATTCTCCGTCCATTCCCTTTGTTGGCTCATCCATCAGAAGTACCTTTGGCCGCAGAAGAAGCACCTTGGCAAGGGCAAGTCTTTGCTGTTCTCCGCCGCTTAAATCATAGGGATGACGTTCCAGAAGACCTTCCAGCTTTGTCAGGCTTACTATCCCTTCAATTGCTTTTTCTTTTTTCATTTGGGACTGGTATTCCAGAGACATACGCTCCTTCTTCCCTCCGATCACAGAATACAGATCCTCCAGTACCGTCTTCTTCAGGAATATACTTTGAGGATTCTGGGGAAGCACTCCCAGACAGCCAAAATACAGTTCTTTATCCTTATAAGAACGAAGATCTCTGCCATAAAGGCGAATCCTTCCTCTGTACGGCTGATTCACCCTTGACAGCAACGATAAAGTGGTGCTTTTCCCTGTACCATTTCCTCCTACAAGTGCATAGAATTCCCCTTTATTGATCTGCAAGGAAAGATCCCTGACCACATCCTGGCTATCCTTTTCATACCGGAACCACAGATCTTTTGCCTGGATGGCAGGCTCTGTCGAACCTGAAGCTGCCTTCGTTTTCTTTATACCTGTAGGGATCTGGGGATGATCTTTTACATACTCACCCAGCCATTTTCTTCCCTGGCTTACGGTAAGAGGGCATTCTCCTGTTCCTTCCACTGCACTGAAGATCTGTACAGGCACAGGCATGGAAAGAAACATTCCCTTATCAGCATCATGAAGACCAGCTCCAACCTCTCCTGGTGTTCCCTGCATCTGGATCCGCCCATCCGCCATTACATACACCTGATCTGCATATGGAAGGATCTCCTGCAGCCTGTGCTCCGTCAATATCACAGTAGTGCCGATATCCCGGTTGATTTTTTTTACTGTTTCCAGAAAGTCAGAGGCTGCAATCGGATCCAGCTGGGAGGTTGGCTCATCCAGGATCAAAAGAGAAGGATGCATTGCCATAACAGCAGCCAGATTCAGAAGCTGCTTCTGTCCCCCTGACAATTCTGATACATTTTTATAGAACCACTGGTGGATGCCAAAATAGCTGGCCATCTCTGCCACACGAAGCCGGATGGTTTCGCTGTCATAGCCAAGACTTTCCAGACCAAAAGCCAGCTCATGCCATACTTTATCGGTAACGATCTGATTATCCGGATCCTGCATCACAAACCCGATCTCCTGGCTTTGTGTCCTGTGATCTGTTTCAGCCAGACTTTTCCCTTTATAGAGGATCTCCCCTTGGGTTTTCCCATAAGGAGCAAGTGCTGATTTCAGGTGACGTAAAAGGGTACTTTTCCCACATCCACTTCTGCCGCAGATAATGTTTAAAGTGCCCTCTTTGATCTTCAGCTTTGTATGATCCAGTACCCTTTTGGAACTGTCAGGATAGGCAAAGCAAAAGTCACATATCTCCACAATATTCATAAATCTTATCCTTCCTGTTCCAGTTCTTCATAGATCCGCCGGTAGGTCATACCAATATCCGCACCTGCATGCTTTCGGCTGTTTTTCAGATGTATCTGTTCTGTAAACTCCAGGATCACAGGTAAAAAACAAAAAAGTCCATAACACAAATAGGTGGCAGCAGTTAACAAACTGCCCGCCGATACCGGAGACGTCCTGCCCTGGATCGTAAATCCAGCCAGCAGGATCCGTGGGTTATATGAGGCATAAGCTGCCCCTTTAGCAATGCCCACAGTAAAAATCATGGACAAAAAGGCCATGACTGTCCCAAGGATCTTATCTCTGTTTGTAAACCTGTATATGGAAAAAGCAGTCCGTTCTGGAAGGCCATACCCTCGGCTTTTCATGGAATCTGAGGTTTCAATGGCATTCTCCAATGCCCAGGTGATCAAAATAGACAAAATATTCAGCCCATACCGGATACGCCGGAATAAATTGCCTTCAGATACATCTCTGCCCATCCCTTTCTGTCCATTACGGATCACCTTTAGCTGGTGCAAAAACTCCGGCACAAAGCGAAGAGCCATGGATAACACCAAGGACAGAGCAGGAATGATCCTGCCAAACAAATAAACAAACTTGTCGCTGGTCATTACCTGATTGTAACAGGAAAACCATTGTATCACCACAAACATCACCGTCCCAAGTACCACGCCGTATACCAGCGCTTCAAGAGTCACCCAGTTCCCGCTGCTTTCTATATAATAAAGCATGGTAACACCATAATGGTTGAACATAGGATTCAGAAGGGCAATGATCAAAAGGGCAGGCAATGTAAAAAGAAAGCTTTGTCTCAAGGTCTTTCCTGCTCCATTCAGCAGTATCCCATAGCTTACAGCCCCGGCATAGGAAACTGCAAGAATCAGCGGATGCTGACCGAACATGGTAAATATGAGCACAACAGCAAAATAAAAGAAATTCAGCAGCGGATGACACCTGGAAAAGGTATCCGCTGCCTCAAAGGCTTCAGCCTTCCTTTCGGTCTTCTTCACAGATATACTCCCTTTTTAATTCGTATTCATCACAATAAGCGTCTATTTTACTGCCCTTTCTGCATCGGATGGTACAGCTTTTATTCACGATCCAGGGACCAATATACTCAGGATCATGGAAAATATCCAGATATTCCAGCCTGCTGCTGCCATGAAATACCCAGCGTCCCAGCGTTCGCACACTTTGGGGGATCCTTACATGACGCAAGTTCTTACATCTAAAAAATGCGCTATCCCCAATCTCAACCAGTCCTGGCGGCAGAACCAATTCTTCAAGCCCACAAAAATAAAATGCCTGCTCTCCAATAAAACGCAAAGAGGAAGGAAGCTGGATCTTCTTAAGCTCCTTACATCTGTAAAAAGCCATCTTATCGATCACACGCACGCTTTTAGGCAAAATAATTTCATTCAGCCGTACACAGGAATCAAAAGCACCCTCTGGTATAGCTGTACATCTGGAAGGCTGTGAAAAAACAACTTTCTTCAGATTATTACATTCTCTGTATGCCTGTGCTCCAAGAATTTCCAAGGATGAAGGAAATACTGTCTGCCGCAGATTATGGTTCTCTGCAAAAGCACGCTTTTTGATCTCTTTTAATGTATTCGGGAATTGTACGGATTTGCGGAACTGGCATCCTTCAAATGCCTGCCTTCCAATGATCCTGCATTTAGGCGGAAGTATTACCTCTTTGATCTTTCCATTACCCATAAAACACTTGTCATCAACAAAGACATATTCAGGCGGGATCACCCCACACTGTTCTTTTTCCTTTTTGGTATCCTGAAATGTATAGGTACGGGAGTCGAATCTTAATGTATTCCATCCCGGTTCATTCTGATCTATGTACATATATAAGCTGGTTTCTCCTGGAATTTTATCGTTACTTTGCACTCTGTTAAAATGTATTCCCAGTACCTCCGATGACAGCAACTGGGATATTGCCTGTGAATAGTACAAATAAGTAACAAAAACAGAGCCCCACGATCTGCTGTGAGCCTCTGTCCTCTTAACAACGTGTTGGATATGCTGACTCAAAATGCCTCTGTGGCATTTCACACAGTGAAACGGTTCCGGAATCTCACCGGATTTCCTTTAACAGGTCACGCCTGACCTGACCACGCCTGGTAATTTACAATTTTTATATTATATCATTTCGTATTTTTAGTGTCAATAATCAGACTACTTTGCTTCCGCCGGAATAGGACCCCACTCATTAAGTCCCAGGCTTTGTCTGTACCTGGCCTCCTCCATGGTAAGCTTCGGTGTATCCTGAGAAAGATAATCAAGGAGCTCATCTATTCCTTCCCGGGTCACATTGTTCACAAGGAAAATCCGTTCACAGCCGGCATTCTCCAGCCACTGGCGTACCATAGGGATATTGGCATAAGGGGAATCGATCTTCGTGATGATCCCAATAAGAGGACGCAGAATAAAGGACTGGCATCCTTCCCCGAAAAGATTAAATGGCTCGTCTGCGGCCTGTACGATCCCTACTACATCTGCTTCAAAAGAAAAACAGGCCAGACCTACGCTAAATCTCTTGGACTCCGCATATTCTCCCGGGGAATCAATGGTATCCTCATCTGACTTTGTATACTGGGTCTTTTTGTAATGAAGCTCTTCTCCTTTCAGAGCCTGGGTAAGGGATGTTTTCCCGGCTTCACTTCTGCCCATCAAAAATAATTTTCTCATACTGTCTCCCTAGCTTCTGTGAATGGAACAGGTTTTAAAATCCAGAACTTCATCAAAAAATTTAACTACTGATTCTACAGCTGTCTGCACCTGGCTTAACCCTCCGGTAATGATCACAGAGCCACAGAACCTGTCCATAAAACTGATCTGTATATCTGCACTTTTCACTGCCACATCAGCAGCTACCACAACTGCCTCCCAAGGGGTAAAACGGATCATGCCAATGGATTCCCCTGTATGGTCTTCCCCTTCATGGACGCCGATATGAAGCCCCAGGTTCTGGTAAATACTGGTCTGGGAAGAGCTGATAATGTGTGCCAGACATACTTCCTTGCCCGGTACCCTTACCCGGGTCATACGCAGCTTTTTCCCTTTCAGCTTCTCATAGTCTTCATGGAAGATCCGCTCCAGAAGCTCTTCTTTCGTCATTGAACTCATGGAACCACTTCCTATCTTTTTGTAATATTGCAGACAACGTATCCCAGGGTGTCCCTGAAATAATCCACGATCTCTGTCAATGCGGAGATCACATCTGAGATCTCTCCTGTAATGATCAGCGTACCTGTAAAGCGATCTGCAAATCCCAGGTATACATTGCCGCTTTTCACTGCAATGTCAGATGCGATCACTGCAGACTCCGGCGGTGTCATATTCATGATCCCAATGGCAGATGACCGGTAATCCAGCTGGGGATTCAGTCCCAGTTTCTGATAGATCACAGGTGCCGGGCCGCCCATTACATGGGCAAAGGTAATCTCCTTGCCTGCCACAGTCTCCTGTACAATTCTGATCTGCTCTTCATGTTCTTTTCCCATTTGTAAAAACCCTCTCTTTCAATGCATGTACTGCCTGCCGATCTGTGCTGACAGCATCTCTTATACAAATCGTACTATCCCCTATATCTTATGTCAAGTCGATTTTTTACGATAAAATGTAACTTGATTATTGATTATTTACGGTTGCTGCTCACAGTTCACCCCATTTATGATAATCTTTACTTATTTCACCAGATCCTTAATAACCTCTCCTGCAATGATCAGTCCTGCCACAGAAGGCACAAATGCCACAGATCCGGGGATATCTCTCCGCTCTGTACATTTATGTGCCGCCCCTGGCGGACAGATACAGTGGCTCTTGCAGCTGATGGACATATCTTCCAAAGGACGGGTTGGCTTTTCCTGTGAATAAACCACTTTTAATTTTTTAATGCCACGTTTTTTTAATTCCCTGCGCATTACCTTTGCCAGAGGACACACAGATGTTTTATAAATATCTGCCACCTGAAAAGCGGCTGGGTCCAGCTTGTTCCCTGCTCCCATACTGCTGATGATAGGGACTCCTGCTTCTTTTGCATCCATAACCAGCTGGATCTTGGCTGTTACTGTATCCACTGCATCAACCACATAGGAATACTGTGAAAAATCAAATTCGTCTTTGTTCTCCGGAAGATAAAAGCACTTATGAACATTTACCACTGCCTTTGGATTAATATCCAGGATCCTGTCTTTCATCACATCTACTTTATATTTCCCAACCGTACTTCTGGTGGCTATGATCTGACGGTTCAGATTGGTAAGGCATACCTTGTCATCATCGATCAGGTCAATGGCTCCCACGCCGCTTCGTACCAGTGCCTCCACTGTATAACCTCCAACGCCGCCGATCCCGAATACGGCTACTCTGGACTGTTGTAATTTATCCATAGCTGTTTTTCCCAAAAGAAGCTGGGTTCTGGAAAATTGATTCAGCATAATATTGTCTCTCCCTTTATTCTGTCTTACTTTCTATCATAAACCCTGATTAAAATTCTCTTAAGGCTTTCCGTAAAATATTAACATACTTTCTCATTTTTAGCAAAAAAAATCCCGGAAAATCATAAGATTTCCCGGGGATATGTGTGTAAAACAAACAGGATCAAAGATCGATGTAATTACCGTCAGCCTCTCCATTAACAACATAGTAAGCTTTGTTCTCTTCAGGCTTAACATAAACCTGCAGCTCTTTGATGTCTTCTTCTTTTTTTCCTGTCATGCCTGCCCATGCTTTCTTAACATTGGCAACGATTTCTTTTGTCAGTAGTTCCCTTCCCATAAACTGAACATAAACATCTGCAGAAACTTCCTTCTTGGCAACCACTTTCTTTGCCGGAGCTTTCCTTGCAGTGGTTTTCTTTGCAGCAGGTTTCTCAGTCTCTTTTGCTGCAGTAGTCACCTTGGCAGCCTCTTTTACAACCGGTTCTTTTGCAGGCTCTGCTTTTACTGTCTCAGCTTTTGTCTCTGCAGCTTTTACAGTTACCTCTTTTGCTGCTTCCTTAACAACAGGTTTTACAGCAGCCTCTTTTACGGTAGCCTTTGCAGCAGCCTTGGCAGCCATTGTCTCTGCTTTCTTTACGGTTCTTTTTGTAGCCATATAATAGCCTCCTTAAAAGGTGAAGATTAATTTTTACTAATCTAGGATACTACTGTTTTTTTCTTTTTTCAAGTTAGAGTTTTTTCATGTAAAAGCTGATTATCTGTTCCAAATTCAGTAATTTTGTATTTAATTTATGGATTTTCCGGTCATTATCTATAGAAATAACCATTACTTTCCAATAAATATGTGGGTGGGTTGCACATTTTTTTCTGTTTTTCAATAATTTTTCATTTATTTTGTACAGACAGTTTTTCACTTTTTGTGAATACAGAGCCTTAGAATCCGTAAAATTCAAGAATGCCGAGGCATTCTTGCTGCGAGGTGCGCGTCATGCAATTGTATGACATACTTCTCCTGCGCACCTCTACAATCCCAGATTCTCCAGATGGTCTTTCAGGTAGCTGCTCATATGCTTTTTCAGACCTGCATGCTGTGGCAGATCCAGCTCCGGATCCAGTTCCAGGATCTGCCCTCCTGCCTCACTGGCCATCTTCAGTACATCTGCATCATTATAAATATCGCCGATCTTAAATTCCATTAAGCCACTTTGACGGATCCCGAAAAGATCCCCTGGGCCACGAAGTTTTAAATCTTCTCCGGCAATAAAAAATCCATCATTGGATTTGTTCAGGATATCAAGACGCTTAGAGGTTTCTTTTTCCTCATTGCCCTGGATGAAGATGCAGTAAGACTGATACTCACCTCTTCCTACCCGGCCGCGAAGCTGATGCAGCTGAGCAAGCCCGAAGCGTTCTGCATTTTCCACCATCATCACGGTAGCATTAGGCACATTCACCCCCACCTCCACTACAGTGGTAGATACAAGTACCTGGATCTGCCCTGCTGCAAAAGCCTCCATAACAGCATTCTTTTCTTTAGGTTTCATCTTGCCGTGAAGGGCAGCTACTGTAATGTGAGAAGGCAGGATTGCTTTCAGAGATGCAGTATAGTCCGTAACATTTGCTCCATCCATCCCTTCACTTTCTTCCACCATAGGACAGATGATATACGCCTGTCTGCCTTCCTGTATCTGCCGCTCAATAAAAGAATAGGCTTTTGGCCGATATGAGGTGTCCACCACACAGTTCTTAATAGGACGACGTGCTGCAGGCAGTTCATCGATCACAGAAATATCCAAATCTCCATACAAAATAATCGCCAATGTCCTTGGAATCGGAGTGGCACTCATAACCAGTACATGAGGCGACTCACCTCTTGTTGTCAGCGCCTCTCTTTGTTTAACCCCGAATCGGTGCTGCTCATCTGTAATCACAAGCCCCAGATTCTGATAGGTTACTTTTTCCTGGATCAGGGCATGGGTGCCGATGATCACATTGGCCTCCCCTGAATCTATGGCCTGATAGATCTTGCGCTTGGATGCAGCAGTTACAGATCCAGTAAGAAGAACCGGCCTGCAAGAAATGATCTGCTGCTGGTCAAGCAGCTTCTGAAATGCTTCAAAATGCTGATTGGCAAGTACCTCCGTGGGTACCATCAGTGCTGCCTGATATCCATTTTCCACTGTAAGGATCATTGCCAGAAAAGCAAGGATCGTCTTGCCGCTTCCCACATCTCCCTGAATCAGCCTGGACATCAGGGAATGGCTGCACAGATCTCTTTCCACTTCATGCCATACATTCATCTGAGCCCTGGTAAGAGAATAGGGCAGATTATCAATAATATTCTCCGTGGTCCACACAGGCTTCATAGGAAAGGCATTCCTGGCTGTTTCTGTCTTTTCTTTCAGCTGCTGTACAGCCAGGATAAACATAAGGAACTCATCAAATACCAGCCTCTTTCTGGCAGTAAGAAGCTCTGTCATGTTCTTTGGAAAATGAATGGTCTGCAAGGCATAATTACGATCTGCCAGATGAAGCCTTTCCCTCAGGTCTTCAGGAAGAAATTCTTCTTGCAGACTTTCTTCATTCAAAGCCTGATGTACCAGCTTTATAATTGTTTTGTTGGAAAGCCCTGCAGTCAGTCCGTAGATTGGCTGAAGGCTGTGCAGGATCTCTTCATAAGCGCCATGGGTAAAAATCTCCGGGTGCTCCATCAAAAGCCTGCCCTGCTTCCAGACTGCACGACCACGAAATACAAAGCTGCTGCCTCTTTTTAAGGTAGAGCGAAGATAGGGCGTATTAAACCAAGTCACAGGAAGCTTTCCTGTGGCATCTGCAATGGTAACTGTCACTATCTGCAGATTTCGCACTTTATTTACATATACGCTGGAAATAACCGTACCAGAAACAGCGGCAGTCTCTCCCTTGGAAAGACTGCCGATGGTAACAGGTTCTTCATATGCATCATAATTTCTCGGAAAATATTCCAGAAGATCCTCAGTTGTGATCACACCGATCTTCTGAAAAAGCTTTTCTGTTTTATCCCCGACTCCCTTCAGACTGCGGAGTGGTTTCATCATTGTCCTGTCCTCCTGTCTGCCGGATCACTCTACAGAAATAATGTAATAGTAAATAGGCTGTCCACCCATATTTACTTCTACTTCACAGTCCGGATATGCTGCTTCCAGCTCTTCTCCAAGCTTCTCGGCTTCTTCTTCAGGCACATCCTCGCCAAAGTAAATACTGATCACTTCTGCATCCTCTGTATCCATTGCAGCAACCGTATCTTTTGCTACATTGGTACGTCCTTTGCCTACTGCCAGGATACCATGATCTCCAATACCCATTATATCCCCTTCATGGATCTCTTTCTCATCCAGTCTGGTATCACGCACTGCATAAGTGATCTGGCCTGTCTGTACCATAGAGATCGCTTCTGTCATTGCTTCCAGATTCTCTTCCGGGCTCTTCTCAGGCACAAAGCTGATCAAAGCTGAAATACCCTGTGGAATAGTCTTTGTAGGCACAACAATAATGGTCTTGTCCTCTGTCAGATCCCTTGCCTGATTGGCAGCCAGAACAATATTCTTGTTATTAGGTAAAATATAGATGGTTTTTGCATTTACCTGATCAATAGCATTCAGCATATCTTCTGTGCTTGGATTCATGGTCTGTCCGCCTTCGATCAGATAGTCAACTCCAAGATCCTTGAAGATAGCAGAAAGTCCGCTTCCTACGGATACGGAAATAAATCCTACTTCCTTGGCCGGCTTTGTTTCTTTTGCTGCTTCTGCTTCTTCCTGCTCCCTGGCAAGCTTCTCTGCATCCTTGATCAGCTTCTCCTGATGCTCTTCGCGCATGTTATCGATCTTCATACGTGAAAGCGCACCATAGGTAAGTGCACGCTCAAATGCCTGACCCGGATGATTGGTGTGTACATGCACCTTTACGATCTCATCATCTGCTACCAATACAATGGAATCACCAATGGAATTCAGGAATTTCTTGAAGCTGTGAAGCTCCACATCCGGAAGCGGCTTATCCAGAAGAATGATAAACTCTGTACAGTAGCCAAACTTAATGTCCGCTTCTGCCTGGGGAGAAATCTTTGTAACAGCCGAACCTGCAGATGTTCCTGCAAACTCTGTATAATCAATCTCTTTTCCAAGGAATCCGTCAATAGCACCTCTGAACACCTCAAGAAGTCCCTGTCCGCCGGAATCCACAACGCCTGCCTCTTTCAGCACAGGCAGCATATCCGGTGTCCTGGCAAGAGTCTTCTCTGCATGATCAAAGATCTCAAGGAAAAACGGCTCCAGATCCTCTGCTGACTCTGCAATCTCAGCTGCCTTGATGGCTGCTTCCTTTGCTACTGTCAGGATGGTGCCCTCCTTAGGCTTCATAACTGCCTTGTATGCTGTCTCAACGCCCTTCTCCATTGCTGCGGCGATAGCTACTGCATCCAGCTCCTCCAGCATACGTACACCTCTTGTAAAACCACGAAGCAGCTGAGAAAGGATCACACCGGAATTACCTCTTGCGCCTCTTAAGGATCCGGAAGAAATGGCCTTTGCCAGTACCTCCATATTCATCTGGGAAATATTTCCTACTTCAGATGCAGCAGACATGATCGTCAGTGTCATATTGGTACCGGTATCTCCGTCAGGCACAGGAAATACGTTTAATTCGTTGATCCATTCTTTCTTCGCTTCCAGGTTCTTGGCACCAGCCAGAAACATCCTGGAAAGTACATTGGCATCTATGGTCTGTTTACTCACCACAAGTTCCTCCTCTTAATCCTAATCTATGGCACGCACGCCTTCTACGAAAATGTTGATCTTCTCAATCTCAAGTCCTGTGAAAGCTTCTACTTTATATTTTACATTGCTGACAAGATTATCTGCAATCGTACTGATATTCACACCGTATGCCACGATAACATGGAAATCCAGGCGAATCTTATTGTCCTCAGTAATCCGTACATTAATTCCATGCTTCAGGGAATCCCTGCGAAGCAGCTTAACAAGACCATCCTTCATGCTTACTGCTGCCATACCAATAATACCGAAGCACTCCACTGCTACACTTCCGGCATATGTGGCTATTACATCTGTATCAATGACAATCTGACCCAATCCGGAATCTATGCGTCCATTCATATGGTTTACCTCCATAAAATTCATATTCGTGTATCTGTATTATACCCTTTTTCATATCATTTCGCAATGATAGAGTTTTAACTCGTACCATCATATATCAAAAAACTTTCATTTTCAAGGCATTTTAACGGAGAAATAGATCTGTCTTTTAGCGGATAAACAAATTTGTCAAGAAATTATTTTATATTTTTCCTTTTTTTACTTGCAAAAGACCATTTCATCTGTTAAAATAAAATCTGTTGAAAAAAAGCGTCAAGGAGGTGCTATCATGGCTAAATGCGCTATTTGTGAAAAAAGTGCTCATTTCGGAAACAATGTGAGTCATTCCCATAGAAGATCCAATAAGATGTGGAAATCTAACGTGAAATCCGTCAGAGTTAAAACAGAAGGCGGCTCAAAGAAGATGTACGTATGTACTTCCTGCTTAAGATCCGGAAATGTAGAGAGAGCCTAAATGACACCTTACCCTCGCAGAGATGCGAGGGTATTTTTTTGCCATTTTATGTGAAAGGACCGCACTCCCCTTTTAAGATATGCGGTCCTAATACACAACGTATGAAGCTTAATGACAAAACATATGATAACCGCAAAGCATACAGGCGGCTGCCACCATAAAAACTAACAGGCTTTCTGTTACAAGAATCCCAATGACCATCCCGATCCCTATAAAGAACAGGATGAGTCCTAACAGTCTGTTCATCTCTATCCTTTCTTTCTGTGGGATTATTATATCTTATGCAGTTCCCCTGATTTTAGTATCTATTACCCCTGTTCTTCCTTTGGTTTTAGTATCTATTACTCCTGTTCTTCCTGATCTTTGGAAGCAGCTGTATCCGGTGCAAAGCGGTTTACAAAATCCGGAACCATATCAAGCACCTTGGTCAGCCCGTCCTGATTCTTAACATTTACAAGCTTTGTAGTACCATTCTGGATCACCAGTACTGCGCATGGACTCATCTTGCCAGCCAGACCGCCGCCGCCATTATTCTTCTTATCTCCTGCAAATGCTCCGGCACCTACGCCAAAGGAAACATCTACCAGTGGAAGGATAATGGTATCCCCAACATGGATCGCATCACCTACAACGGTTTTAGCTGCTACAAAGCCATCCATTCCTTTAAACAGGGAATTGACAGTTTCTTTAAAATTGTTTTCATTTTCCATAATTCAGATCCTCCTTATGTTTCCACTGGTTAATGATATGCTTTATATTTTTGTTAAAATAAATACGGATTCCTGTTCGCAGCAGGACGAATCCGTAGATCCGTCCTTTCATATTTATTTCCCCTTCCAGAAAACTCTCTTCATTTTCAAAAGCAGGAGAAACCTGGATACAGTTCTTATGAAGGGGAATGCTCATGCCAAGCACTGCAAGGATCATTCCTGTTACTGCCGGATTTTCGCACCCGAATGCTGCGTTTCCACTGATCTTGGTGGGAAAAATGTGTTTCAGAAGGTCTGTACACTGTTCCTTAATAAGGCCAAATGCTTCTTTCATTTCTTCTGACCTTAAAAAGCCCATCCACCATTTTGCCTTTTTCATGATGTGTGCAAATGTTTGCCTGATATTTTTAAGCTTTTTAAAAAATGTCCTAATCCTTTGAAGCACTGTTTTTAGTTTTGCCCTGATTCCAAGGAAAAATCCTTTTCTTTGTGAAGATTGAGATTTCTCAGGCTTTGGAGCAGGTGGTTCTTTGACCTTTCTGTTACCTGATGCTGTATCTGTCTGTTCTGAGTCTGTATGCATTGATACTGTCAGCTTTTCTTCTATTTGCGTTGGCATGGATGGCATTTCATCTGTCTGCTTAGAAACAGGCTTCTTTGGGGCGGTTACTGATTGTACCTGATCAGTTTCAGGCTTCTTTTTTCTTCTTTTTTTCTTTTTTCCAAACAGCGAGATACCAGCAAGCTTCAGACTGTGTTTTTCTTTTCCATCCTGATAACAGATCCGCAAGGATACCAGTCCTAAAAGCCAGCTGACCCTGGCTGTGCACCTGGCATGTTCCCAGTTTCCCCGGTCTTTGCTGCCCCACATCCGATAACGTACCGGACAGAACAGTATAAGAAGTATGACTGCCAAGGCAAGTCCGATCAACACGCCTGCCAGAATCAGTATGAACTTTATGATCGCCCATAATATATGTAACATACGCTCACCTGTTCTTAAAATAATCTTTTACCTGAAAATGACCGGTTGTCTCATAAATCTCTTTTATGATCCCTGCTGCCATATCAATAGCCGCATCCTTGCCTTTCTCCATCCCTACAATCGTAGGGCAGATCCTGGCATATGACTTCTGCACCAGCATAGATGCAGGAATGATCTCCAAAAGATTGCCTGGATTCTCTGACAAAGTGATCAGGTATACATCTACTGTAAGGTGCCCTGCATCAATCTTCTTACGGGTCTTCTTGGGATGCTTGATCCCTGCTCCTATATAATAGTCTGTGATCCATTTTGGCATAAGCCTGTCACCCCTTTATCTGTAATCTGAGCATACCCATATTATCCATGATCTAAACAGGGACTGCTGCACGGATCTGATCACGGATGCAGCAGTCCCTCCTTTAAAAATATTTCTGTCCTCTTGCCCACAGACCTGCACTTCGCATCTCCAGATACTCCTGGTATGCCTTTTCTACGATCTGCTTCTCATTGGAAAAACGCAGCAAATGGTAAATCTCATGAAACTTGTAATAGCCGGAATCCACGAAGAACTCTTCTCTTTGAGGCTTGCTATGATAATTATCAGCCGTCATAAGATACCAGTGTACTTCTTTACTTACCATATCTTCCGGAACTGTAAAATTATACTGGCTTTTCCCGATATATTTTACAATGGAAGCCTTAACATCTGCTTCTTCTTTTACTTCCCGCAGAGCAGTCTGCTCATGGCTTTCTCCCAGCTCCACTGTTCCCTTTGGTAATACCCATCCTTCATAACGGTTTTTGTAGGATTTGTAAAGTGCCAGAATCTTACCTCGATGAATTACCACACCGCCACAGCTCGTTGCTTCTATCATCTTGCAATCCCTCCTGTAATGCGTGTGTTTTACTGCTGTATAGTATACCTCTTTTTTAGAATACTGGCAACCATAAGTTATCAGGAAGCATAATATGCATCGAAAACCTGTCCCGCGATAGGCACTGCAGCTTCACTTCCTGCTCCGCCATTCTCAACGATCACCGCGATCACAAGTTCCGGATTATCTACATTCGTATAACCAACAAACCAGGAATGGCTGTCTCCCTGCTCATTAAACTCTGCAGACCCTGTCTTGCCGGCAACAGTATAGGACCTGCCATTCAACGCAGAAGCTGTACCTGAAGTCACTACCTGGCGCATCATTTTCCCAAGAAGATTGGCCTCATTGGAAGACATCAGCCTTTTGTAGGTACTGCTCTGTGTTCTTTTCACCAGATCACCGGAATCATTCTCGATCCGGTCGATCAGATAAGGCTTCATCAGCATACCATTATTAGCCACTGCAGCTGTGATCAGTGCCATATGCATAGGGGAAACCAGTGTTTCGCCCTGGCCGATGGCGGTTTGCATCACTGTAGAAGTGCCAGACTTTCCATCCAGGGTAAAACTGCTCTTCCTGTAGGAATTAAGAGGAAGTGCCTTATTAAATAAAAGATCCTCGGCAGTATTTCTGATGGATGAACCTCCCAGACTGATCCCTATATCTGCAAAAGCACAATTACAGGAATTTGCAAATGCACTGTAAAAATCTTCCTGTCCATGTACATGGCCATGATAACACTGAATGGTATGGTCTCCTACTGTAATACTTCCCTGACACATATAAGAATATCCTTCAAAGGTGCCTTTTGAGCGGAAATAATCAAGAGCAGTTACAATCTTGAAGGTTGACCCTGGAGGATAGGCTCCATTGGTAGCCCTGTTCAAAAGACTGCTGTCATTCTCATCATTTACAAGTATATCCCAGTTCTGTGACAATGTGTTGGGATCGAAATCAGGTCTGCTTACCTCTGCCAGGATCTTACCTGTAGAAGCCTCCAAAACGACCACTGCCCCTCTCCTGTCACCAAGGGCATTGTAGGCAGTCTGCTGTAATCTGGAATCTAACGTGGATACTACAGTATCTCCCATATTCTTCTGGTTCAGGAACTGATTCTTCATCTGATCCAGGAAAAAGGCATGGGAACTTAAAAGCGAGAAATTAGCCTCAGACTCCAGCCCGCTCTTGCCATTGGTATCATACCCGATCACATGGGCAAACATATTGGAGAAAGGATAATACCGTTCTTCTGTACCGTCCTCAGCCACATTGGTCTGTGCAAGTACCTGTCCGTCTGCGGACAAGATCTTTCCTCTTACCACACGGTCTGAAAAAGTGTCCTGTCTGGTATTGTACGGGCTATTAATAAAATCGTCACTTTTCACAGAATTAAAATAGATCAGATATGCGATCATACTGAAAAAAACAGCTGCAAAGAAATAAGAAACAAAGGCATATTCCCGATTTCTTTTCTTCTTTTTCTTAGTAATCTCCTTCTCTTTGCGCCTGTATTCTTTCTCTAGCTCTCTTTGCCGCTTCTTTTCGGAATCTCTCAATTTCTTCATCCTCGTCTTCTCTGTAAATATATATTCCCTGGATAATGGCAATCATAAGGAGGGTACTTACTACAGAACTTCCTCCATAAGCCACCAAAGGCAGGGTAACTCCGGTCATAGGGATAAATTTAGTAACACCGCCAATGGTCAGGAATACCTGGCAGGCATATTCCGTACCAAGTCCAAGTGCGATCAGCTTATAAAAAGGATTCTTGATTTGCAGTGCAATATTCAGGATCATCAGGAAAAAGCTCATGCATACAAGAATCAGGCAGATTGCAAATATACCGCCCAGTTCCTCACATATGGCGCTGAAAATAAAGTCATTCTTTACTACCGGGATCTTTTCAGGGGAACCCTGGCACAGCCCCATCCCAAACCATCCGCCTGTCCCAATGGCAAACAAAGACTGAACGATTTGGTATCCTTCATTCTTGTAAACAGCCATAGGATCCTTCCATGCGCTCACTCTCTGGCGCACATGGCCGAACAGGAAATAAGCAACCACTGCCGCCCCGCTTCCTCCTGCAACTCCGATTCCCAGAAGTGCCGGGCTTTTGGTAGCTACATAGATCATCACCAGATAGGCAGTAAAGAAGATCATTGCACTTCCAAGGTCCTTGGACAGTACAAGGATCCCTACGTGAAGGCCTGCGATCACAGTGGCCTGGATCACCTTTTTCAGGTTCACATCCCTCCATAAAAGAGATGCCATGAAAAATACAAAAGAAAGCTTAATGGCCTCTGAGGGCTGGATCCCCATCAGGGATAGCTTGGCCCCGTAGCTGGTCTTTGCCAGAAGAAAAACAGCTGCCAGAAGCACAACACCAATCCCTGCATATACCCAGGTCAGATTCTTAAGAAATTTCATCTTGCGGATCATAACCGGTATCAGAAGAGATACCACACTGCCTGCCGCTACGATCAGCAGCTGCTTATTGGCAGACTTGATATCCAGCCGGCAAAGCATAACAAATCCAATGCTTAACAGCATACACATATTATTCAGTAGAAGCAGCGACGCATTCTTGTAGATGATCCGGTACAGAATCTGGATCAGTGCAAAATAAACCATCATCTCCACATAAAACAGGATCACGCTGAAATCAAAGGTCTTCAGATAGATCACAAGAAATGCTGTAAAATCAATAAAGAAAATAAGCATCAGCTGCCTGGTAAGCATCTCCCGCCTCTCTTCCTGATCCTGTCTTCTTACCATATAAAAGCAATGAAAGGTATATACGATCATCAAAGTCAGGATCACATATTTTGACAGTTCAACAATAATATTAATCATAGGCCTTTACTGGGCTCCTCTTTTAAAATGTCCTTTTGTAAACTTCCGGTCCGGCACATCCTGTCCATTCCTGTAAGCGGCTGTAAAATCCTTCAGAATATGGACAGCTTCACCAGGAGACTCCATGGTAAAGGAAAGCCGCACTGAATCTATCCCCAGATTCTTTACCTGCCTGCTTTCTTTCAGAAGTCCAAAAGGAAGTGTATTGTAAATGATATTATAACAGGGCAGAATTTTTTCTGTATTTCCTGTTTTCCAGGGATCGCATTCACATACAACAGGAAACAGATTCTCATATCGATCCTTCAGATATACATCTGCCCTGTCTTTCTTTATTTTCTGCTGTGTGCAGTCAGTTTTCTTGCAGCTATATACATTCCTGCGGACACACTGTGCAGAATACATCAGTGGCAGATAACCATAAACCAGCATCTCACTGCCTTGATTATCCCTGTGTCCCAATTCTCCCTGATTTAATTCCAAGGGGACCGTATTGCCAAGCACCTTCTGCGCTCTCCAGAAATCCACAGCCTGATTGTTCCAGGTATAAAGAGTATGGTCGATCCTGCATTTTTCTCCATATCCCATTTCGGAAAGCATGGCATAGGATTCCAGATTACGTACCAGGAATCCTTTCATCCCCTTTGCAAGCCAGCCTGGTATCTTCTCCTGCACTATATCTGGCATCTGACCTCTGGTAATATAAGGCAGGGCAAGATACATGGAAATCCCTGCTCTGACTCCTTTATCAAGGAAAAATTCCATCAGATCAAAAGGCAGGTACATGCCTTGAAAACCACCAGTCTTCAAAAGTGCCTGTGCAGTATCCCTGTCTTCACAAGATACACTGATCCCCGGAGAGTGAAGTATGCTCTTCTGACTGTCTGTCAAAGCAGAGGGAAGCTTTCCTGTAAGGCTGCGGCGGTAGGGCTTAAGCAATTCTTCCTGAAGCTTGGTAAGCGCATCCCTGCGAATCTGGTTCAATGCACTCATAGGCACAAAAATACTGTCCTCCATCTGGATCTTAAGATCTCCCCAGACAAACGGTGTATTTCCCAGCTTCTCCATCTGCTGCCGGATCCGCTCCTGTGCCATAGGATTATTTCTCGCATACTGAACCTCTCCGCCAGAGACTGTTACCTTCTTACCCTGGCAGGTTATTTCCAGTATAACAGGACTTCCGGGAAAAAGTATTAAATTCCCATAAATTTTTTCTTTACTTTTTCTTAGATTCAGGGAAACCTCCCCTGTTTTCTTCTCATTAGAAAAGGCCATCATGGAAGGTCCGCCCTGCATTTTATAATAGCCTGTACAAGATCCGCCCCTATTAAAGAGATCCAGCAGATATTTCCTGTCTTTTTCTTCCACATGATAGGATTCTTTTCCATTCTTTTCCAGAAGATCCAGATATTTCCTGTATACAGCCGTCACTCCTGCTGTATACTCTGGCTGTTTCATCCGTCCTTCTATCTTAAGAGAAGTCACTCCTGCTTCCAGGATCTCCGGTAATATCTCAATGGTGCAGATATCTTTCAGGCTTAACGGGCACATCTGGCCTTTACCTTTATAATTCTTTCTTCCGTCCAGGGAGGTATCATAAGGAAGGCGGCAGGGCTGTGCACATCTGCCTCTGTTACCGCTTCTGCCGCCAAGAATACTGCTCATCAGACACTGGCCGGAATAGCTGTAGCACAAAGCCCCATGTACAAATGCTTCGATCTCCAGGCTGCTTTCCTGATGCATTCTTTCCAGTTCTTTAAGGGTCAGCTCCCTGGCTGCCACCACTCTGACCGCTCCCTGCTGTTCAAGAAATCTCATCCCCTTAGGTCCTGTTACTGCCATCTGAGTGCTGGCATGAAGATGAAGCAGGGGAAAAGCTTCTTTTAATGCTGTAAAAACTCCAAAATCCTGTATGATCACTCCGTCCAGCCCAGCCTGGTAAAAAGGCTGAAGATACGGGATCAATTCCTCATAAAGTTCTTTATTCTTTAAAAGGGTATTCACTGTAAGATACAGCTTTTTTCCATAAATATGTGCTGTATCAATTGCCTGAAGC
Organism: Blautia sp. 1033sp1_1033st1_G9_1033SCRN_220408; assembly: GCF_040929965.1. NCBI lineage: Bacteria > Bacillati > Bacillota > Clostridia > Lachnospirales > Lachnospiraceae > Blautia > Blautia sp. 1033sp1_1033st1_G9_1033SCRN_220408. The sequence goes on from NZ_JBFKZO010000003.1 coordinate 167,452, forward strand.
AGTTCTTCATCTGAAAAATTTCTGGCATAGGCTCTGGCTCCAAACCTGGTGCCTCCTACATATACTGCATCTGCACCTGCGCCCAAAGCCGCTTCAAAGCCCTGATACGAGCCTGCCGGTGCCAGCAGTTCTATCTTTCTGTCCTGACCCAATATGCTCCCTCCTATAAAAAAGAGGATTACCTGTAAGCAATCCCCCTCGTTCTTATTTCAGCATTTCATCCAGTTCTTTTTCCAGTTCCTTTACTTTGCCTTCCAGACGGTTCTTCTGGTCAATCGCATCCTGCTCTGTCTTTCTGGCTTCCTCCATCTGTATTTTCAGCGAAATCAGTTCATGCTTCAGATCATACATCTCCTGATCCTTCTGCTGCAGATCCTGTTCATAAGTCTCTACCTGCTTTCTTGCCTTAAAATAATCATCTGTAATATTCAGGCTGAGAAGGGTATGCTTCGTCTCCATGGGCTGTCTGCTATAACCTGGCATCTCGCTAAGCTCTGACAGCTTTCTGTTCATATAATTCGCAACCTGCTGAAAATACTCAGAAGATTCGTAACCTCCCAATGTAATGATTTTCCCGCCGATAATAACCTGCGCCGTATTTTTGACCGCCATCCGTACAAGCCTCCTGCTTTTCTTCTATCTGTAATCATTTAACCAATATAAATGGAATAATTTCTCTTTTTGGCACTTCTGCCGTTCTATTATAATCGAAATGTGTAAAAATGTATAGCATTATTTTTCGGATGGTATGGGATACCCCAGATGTTCATAAGCTGCGGCAGTTGCAATACGCCCTCTTGGGGTTCTTCCAAGAAATCCATTCTGCAGAAGATAAGGCTCATATACATCCTCCAGTGTACCTGCATCTTCTCCTAAGGCTGCTGCCAGTGTTTCCAGACCCACAGGACCTCCCTGAAAATTACGGATCATAGTCTGAAGGATCCGTCGATCCAGCTTATCCAGTCCATAGGAATCCACTTCTAACAAGTCCAGTGCAAAATTCGCCACTTCCAGTGTGATCCTTCCGTCATATTTTACCTGAGCAAAATCCCTGACCCTTTTCAAAAGGCGGTTAGCAAGACGGGGAGTACCTCTGGATCGCTTGGCAATCTCAGCAGCTCCCTTTGGATCAATTTCTACTCCAAGTACCTGTGCAGAACGAATTACAATAGTTGTCAGCTCCTGCTGGCTGTAAAACTCCAGATGATGCACCACCCCAAAACGATCCCGTAAAGGTGCCGATAAAAGGCCTGCCCTTGTGGTGGCTCCTACCAGTGTAAACCTGGGAAGATCCAGACGGATGGATCTGGCCGACGCCCCCTTACCGATCATAATATCAATGGCAAAGTCCTCCATAGCAGGATAAAGAACCTCCTCCACCTGCCGGTTCAGCCTGTGGATTTCATCTACAAACAATACATCCCCTTCCTGAAGATTATTCAGTATAGCTGCCATCTCACCCGGCTTCTCAATAGCCGGCCCTGACGTCACCTTCAGGTGGGTGCCCATTTCATTGGCAATAATACCGGAAAGTGTAGTCTTTCCAAGTCCCGGAGGACCGTAAAACAATACGTGATCCAAAGCATCATGTCTTTGCTTTGCTGCTTCTATGTATATCCGCAGGGTATTTTTGGTTTTTTCCTGTCCGATGTACTCCTCCAGGGTTCTTGGACGAAGGCTTCCTTCCAGCGTATAGTCTTCTTCTGTTACATCTGTGGTAATGATCCTGTTCTCCATTTCTTATATTCCCCTTATCTGACGTCAGAAATTCTTAAGAGCTGCTTTCAGAATCTCTTCCACATTCTCCAGATCCACCCCTGCAACAGATCGCACTGCCGCATAAGCCTCTGTGCTGCTGTATCCCAAGGCTGTCAATGCTTCTACCGCTTCTCTTTTGGCATCCGTCATGCCGTCTGAGGATACCACTATCCCTGCGGTCTCATGGGACAGCTTCTGTTCAAAGGCTTCTTCAAGGCTTAACTTATCACGAAGTTCCAGGATCAGTTTCTGGGCAGTCTTTTTCCCGATGCCAGGAGCCTTAGAAACAGTCTTGGCATCATCTGCCAGAATGGCGAATCTTAGTTCATCTGCAGACAGGCCGGACAGAACTCCCAAAGCTCCCTTGGGGCCAATGCCATTCACCCCAAGCAAAAGCCTGAACATAGAAAGATCATCTTTCTGAAGAAATCCAAAAAGAACCATAGCATCTTCCCTCACCTGGAAATACGTATGTATTTTATATTCTTCACCCATATGGATCCTGGAAAGGTCATTTCCTGTCATAAAGATCTCATAGCCAATGCCATGATTCTCAAGGATCACAGATGTTTCTGTCATATCTGCTGCTTTTCCCTTAACAAATGAAATCATGAAGTGCTCCTTAAATCCATAAATTTGTTTTATCATACCACAGGTCAGGAAAAAGTGCAAACATCCATTCGATAAAACAAAGCAGACAAATCCGGCTCAAGTTTCTCAATCCCTGAATTCATATGAAAGACCGCCCCACAGCTTAGCAGGACGGTCTTTCATGTTACAGCTATTTTGTTAGGATTACCGGATGATCCCTCTTGGACAGACTTCTTTACATTGACCGCATCCCGTACATTTGTCAGGATCGATCTGTGCGCAGAAATCTGTTACAGTGATAGCTCCATTCGGGCAGGTCTTCTCGCATTTCTTACAGCCAATACAGCCTACATCACAAGCAGAAGTTACTGCTTTACCCTTTGCATGGGAACTGCATCCCACAAAAATCTGCTGTTCGTATGGAATCAGCTGGATCAGATGTCTTGGACACTTTGCCACACACTTCCCACAGGCTTTACAGGCTTCCCGGTCCACCACTGCCACACCATCGATCACATGGATAGCATCAAAAGGACAGACCTTTACGCAGCTTCCAAAGCCAAGGCAGCCATAAGTGCACATCTTAGCGCCGCCATTTGGCACAAAAGCCATCATCTCGCAGTCTTCCACGCCGGTATACTGATAATAATCCTTTGTTTTATCACAGGTACCTTTGCACTTTACATATGCAGTCTGGCGGATACTTTCTCCTGCTTCCTGTCCCATAATACCGGCAATGATCTTGCCTACCGGTTCGCCGCCTACCGGACAACGGTTCACTGGCGCCTCTCCTTTTGCAATGGCAGCTGCAAGACCGTCACAGCCCGGATATCCGCATCCACCACAGTTATTCCCAGGAAGGGCCTCCCGGATCGCAACTTCTTTTTCATCTACTTCCACAGCAAACTTCTTCCCTGCAGCCCCAAGGAAAATACCAATAAAAAGGCCAACAAGGGCAACGAGTACAGTTGCTGTTACAATCGCCCCAATATTCATCTTACACCCTCCTTAAATCAGTCCGGAAAATCCAAAGAATGCAATGGCCATAAGACCGGCTGTGATCAGCACGATAGGAAAGCCCTGGAATGACTTTGGAATGTTGTTATATGCAATTTTCTCACGGATACCGGCCATAAGTACAATGGAGATCGTAAATCCCACTGCAGTGGCAAAGCCGTTTACAGTTCCCTGAAGGATCCCGTAATCCTTCTGTACATTGATCAGGGCCACACCAAGAACTGCACAGTTAGTAGTAATCAGCGGAAGATACACACCCAGGGCCTTATAGAGGGCCGTCATGTTTTTTTTCAGAAACATCTCCACAAACTGTACCAGTGCTGCAATGATCAGGATAAATACGATGGTCTGCAGATAGGTCAGATCCAGCGGTACAAGAATGAACTTGTAGATCAGGCTTGTAACAAAGGAAGACAATGTGATAACAAAAATAACAGCGCCGCCCATTCCAGCAGCTGTATTTGTAGTCTTAGACACACCAAGGAATGCACAAAGCCCAAGGAATTGGCTAAGTACCACATTATTAACAAGCGCTGCACTTACAATGATCAAAAGCATTTCTTTCATGATTCTTTGCCTCCCTTCCCACTGCACATGGTATTGCCGCAGGCAGCACATCCGCCGCCGCATCCGGAACCGGAATTACTTGGATCGATTCCCCGCTTTGCAGCACCAATCTTAAATTTATTCTGGATGGCCGAAAGGGCTGCAAGTACAAAAAATGCACCTGGTGCAAGAACAAAGATGGTAACCGGCTGATAACCGCCTTTACCTGCCGCATCTGCCAGTGGGATGATCTGATGTCCGAAAAGAGCACCTGCGCCAATCAGCTCCCTCACTGCGCCGATGCAGGTAATACTTACCGTGAAACCAAGTCCCATACCAATGCCGTCAAACAGGGATGCAACCGGCGGATTCTTGGATGCATAGGCCTCTGCCCTTCCAAGGATGATACAGTTTACCACGATCAGCGGAATGTAAATACCAAGGGAAGAATAAAGGGTTGGTATAAAGCCCTGGAGAAGCATCTGAACAATTGTAACAAAAGAAGCAACTACAACAATATATGCGGGCATCCTGACTCTGTCTGGAATGAAATTACGCAGAAGGGAGATCATCAGATTGGAGGCCGCCAGGATCACTGTGGTGGTAAGCCCCATACCAATACCATTCACAGCTGAGGTGGTGATTGCCAGTGTTGGACACATGCCCAGCAGCAGCACAAATGTAGGGTTTTCTTTTATGATTCCGTTATAAAGCCGTTCTGAAGGCGAATTCTGTTTCATCACTGATTGTCCCCCTCTCCTGCCAGCTGCATCTCATAACGATAAGCACACAGTCCGGCATTTACGCCGTTTGTCATGGCATTTGTAGTAATAGTAGCACCGCTTAATGCATCGATCTGATCAGCCCCGGCTGCTCCGGTCTTGGTATATGTGATCTTCTCTGTCTTTCTGTCCTTGAACTGGTCTTTAAAGTCGTCCGTATCTGCACGCATACCCATGCCTGCAGTCTCGCTGATAGAAAGGAAGGAAATACCTGTCATAGTACCATCGTCCTTTACTCCCATAGCAAATTTAATATCTCCGCCATATCCTTCAGATGTGGTAATGGTAAACGCATAACCAAGGACATTACCTGAATCATCCTTTGCAAGCATCACTTCGTTGATGCTTTCACCTTGATATCCCTGATCATCCAGATAAGCTTCCAGATCCGGATCCTCTGTATCGGTTAAAGTTTCAAAAGAAGCTGCATCTGCAAAAACAGCTTTATAGGCCTCTGACTTTTCTTTGGCTTCCTGCTTTGCAATAGGATCCGCAGTAATATCATGAACCAATCCCAGGAGAAGACCTGAGATCAGTGTGATCACAGTCAGGGCAATGGCATCTTTTACGATTCTGTTACTCATGTTTTTTCCCTCCTTTTCCAAAGGCGGTAGGACAGGTAAAACGTTCGATCTGCGGCACAAGAAGATTGCAGAAAATGATCGCATAGGAAACACCCTCTGCTGAAGCGCCAAACAGGCGGAACACACCGGTAACAATACCCAGACAGATACCGTATACATACTGCCCCTTTTGCGTGATCGGCGATGTTACATAATCAGTTGCCATGAACCATGCACCTAGCATCAGACCGCCGGAAAACAGTTCACTAAGCAGATAATTCATATCAAAGCCCTTTCCCCAAAAGCAAAGGTACAGGACTACAAAAACAGAAAATGTACCCAGATATGTAAGCGGGATCTTCAGATCGATCACCTTAAAGGTAAGAAGGATCACTGCACCCAAAAGGATCGCCAGTGCAGAAGTCTCGCCAATGGTTCCCTGTATATTTCCCACAAAAAGATTCCTGATAGGAACAGACCCAGAAACAAACCCATGATCCTTTAATGCTGCCAGTGGTGTAGCACCTGTCACAGTATCCACCACTCCCTTAAAACTGTCTGAAACAGAAAAGTCTGTCATCCTTGCAGAAAAAGAAATCAACAGGAAACATCTGGCAGCCAGAGCAGGATTCATAAAGTTCTGTCCTAATCCTCCAAACAGCTGCTTTACAACAATAATTGCAAAAACACTTCCAAGCACCGGTATCCATAAAGGAATGGAAACCGGCATATTCATGCCAAGCAAAAGTCCTGTAACAGCTGCACTCCAATCCTTTACTGTGTTAGGTTTATGCATGAAATGATCGTAAACCCACTCTGAACAGACTGCTGACAAAACAGACACACACAGCACAAGGAGAGCCCTAAGTCCAAAATTCCATACACCTACTGCAGCTGCCGGAAGCAGTGCCACAAATACCATCTGCATTATTTTTGCTGTTGTCATCCTGTCTCTTACATGAGGATTGGATGACACATGTAACATTTCTCCCATAATGTATGCCCCCTCTATTTCTTTCTACGGTTTGCAAGAACAATCTTACGCATGGACTTAATGCTTTGGGTCAGCGGACGCTTTGCAGGACAAATGTAACTGCAGCATCCACATTCACAGCATTCCATACCATCCATCTTCTGGAAGCCTTCCAGATCCCCATGTTCTGCAAGTGTTGCCAGTCTTGAAGGCATTACATGCCCGGGACAGACTTTTACGCATCGTCCGCAGTTAATACATGCAGTAGCTTCTGATTCGGAAGCAGGATCCTCTGCCATACAAAGAAGTGCGGAGCTTGTCTTTGTACAGGGTACATGCAAATCAAACATGGCAAATCCCATCATTGGACCACCACTGATCACTTTTTTAACATTGTCTTTCAAACCGCCGGCTGCCTGCACCAGCTCCTCCACATTGGTACCGGTAAGCACTTCATAATGTGCAGGATGGCTGATACCGTCACCTGTAATGGTAATGATCCTGCTCATAACCGGGCGTCCCAGCAGTACAGCATTACAGATAGCTACCATGGTCTCTACGTTATCAACCACACACCCCACATCTGCCGGGAGCATGGAAGAATTGATCTCTCTGCCAGTCACTGCATAGATCAAAGTACGCTCACCACCCTGAGGATATTTTGTCATCAGTTCTTTTACTTCGATCCGTGGAATATCCTGTACCAACTCCTTCATCTTCCGGATGCAGTCCGGCTTATTATCCTCAATACAGATGCAGCCCTTGGCATGTTCAAAAAGGGTAAGCACGATCCTCAGCCCGTCCACCACCTTCTGCGGCTCGTCCATCATCCTGCGGTAATCACTGGTAATGTAAGGCTCACATTCTGCCCCGTTCACCAGGATATATTCGATCTTATCAGGATCCTTAGGAGACAGCTTGACCTGGGTGGGAAAGCCTGCACCGCCCATACCCACAACGCCGCCTTCACGGATCCTGTCCAGGATCTCTTCTCTGGACAGATCTTCCAGTCTGGCTGGCACGAATTCTGCTTCTTTATATTCTCCGTCATTCTCAATGATAATGGAACTGACCATAGAACCAGTCGAGGTCAACCGTGGCTCAATCCCCTTTACTGTACCGGATACGGATGCATGCACAGGGGCAGATACAAAACCGCCTGCTTCAGCAATGACCTGACCTGCCAGCACATGATCTCCTTTAGTTACCAGCGGCTTGGCCGGTGCACCGATATGCTGGGAAACCGGATATACCAGTTCTCCTTTAGGCAGATACTTTTCTGTAGGACATTCTTTTGACATGTCTTTTCCGTCAAAAGGATGCACGCCGCCTTTAAAGGTTAAAAATCCCATACTCTTTATTGCCTCCTCCAGTTTATTTTATTTAGCTTCGTGTTCCTGCCGTTCTTTTCTGTGCAGCTTGTAACCTCTGTTCAGATTCGGATATGACTTCACGAAACGTTTTATATTATGACCAAATTTACCGGCCATACTTTCTTTGTATTTCCGAAGCTCTTTGTTGATGTCAGCCATGATGGCAGCCCTTTTCTTCTCAAGCTCCACAAGTACTGCCGGATAATCCGGCTTTAAGGATATTTTCTCTTTCAGTGCCTGCCTTGTAACCCCCATAGACTCTTCCAAGGCATCCATCTTCTGCCTGCCTTTCAGCAAAAGTTCTCCCTGCATCTGCTCCAGAGCCTGCTCCCATGCCGGAATGCGATCTCGCAAATGGAAAGCTGCTGCTGCAGAAAAGCAAAAATCCACTGCGTATACAACTACGATCACATAAATCACAATCTCTCCCACCCTCTGAGGATAAAGAGCAACGATCTTCTCTACTGCCGGATGAAGGATCTTAAATAACCCCACTGTAAAAAATCCCCACCCGACGGAAGCTCCCAAGCAGATCCGACCCTGGAAATTAAACTTCTTATCGCTATAATCCCACCAAGAAGTATGGAAAATGTTCTCCATCAGCACAGCAGTTACATACTCCAGGGCAGTAGCCACGATAACGCCTCCAAAGTACAGAATCAGCAGGTTCTCCTGAAACGGATACAGCACCAGATAAACAGCCAGGGCACCACATCCGTAAATCGTACAAAAAGGGCCATTAATAAAACCACGGTTCACCCATTCCCCTTCCTTTGCAGACACATAGCAGGTCTCCCAAAGCCAGCCTAAAAAGCTGTATATAAAAAACCAGCTGACAAGATGATACATGTCTATGCCTCTAATTGTCAAACTCCACATATGCTCCCCTTTCACAACTTTATCTTTTTATTACTATAACTCATTTTATGAAAAAATTCACTACCATTTTCAAAAAAATTTGTTTATAATAAATAAAAATACATAAAAAGGAACGAGATCAATGATTGTTAAAAAAATGCCGATTTTACAAGGTTTTCCAGACTTTGAGTGTGTCAGAAAATTATCAATTTCAACCGGTCAAACCTCTGATTTCAACCCTGTTTTTTATGATATCGAAACCACCGGACTATCACGAAATTCCACTTTTTTATATTTGATTGGAGTTATCTATTATACCGGTGAAACCTGGCAGATGTGTCAGTGGATGGGCGAATCCCCACAGCAGGAAGAAGAAATTCTCACTGCTTTTTCATCCTTCCTTAAGCCTTTTACCTGCTCCATCCAGTATAATGGGGATCAGTTTGACCAGCCTTATCTTGAAGCACGGCTGGCAGCCCATCAGATGGAAAATCCTTTTACAGAACTTTCTTCTGTTGATCTATATAAGAAATTAAAGCCTGTGAAGGCCCTTCTGAAGCTTCCTGGCATGAAGCAGGAGCAGATGGAAAATTTCCTTGGTATTTCCGCCAGACAGTACTGTAACGGAGGAGAATGTATCCATTTATACAAAGATTACATCAAAAACCAGGATCCGGCACTTCTTTCCTCTTTGCTTGGACACAACCAGGAAGACCTTCTCGGACTTGGCAGCGTCTATGAAATGATGGCCTATCTCTGTCTTCTTGATGGCAGATACACATGCACGGATCTTACCTGTACATCGGACAATCTTATCCTTTCGCTTGAGCTTCCTTATCCCCTTCCTGTTGCCTTTTCCAACAAAATTCAGGATTTTTATATAACAGGAGAAGGGAAAAAAGTTCGTATCCTGATAAATACTTATCAGGGCAAAGCCAGACAATATTATATGAATTACAAGGAATATGATTATATTCCAGGAGAAGATACCATAATGCCCAAAAGCCTGACCCGCTTTATGGACAAAAGCTTGCGAAAGCCAGCCACCAAAAACAACTGTTATACCTGGTTTGACTGCACAGGCGCTTTTCTTACAGATCCGGCCATTCAGAAAAAATACCTGGAGCACACTTTGCCCTGGATCATTCAAACCATTCATTAATGCAGAATAACGCTTACAAATTCTCTTTGATCATGCAAAAAGCCATACAAAAACCGCAGTCAAACCAGATGAACACTCAACTGATTTAACTGCGGTTAATTATTTCTTTGTATTAATCTCTTTGTATGAGCAAAGCATCAGTGTCAAATGATCGATACTGTTTGCTTCGTCCCAAGCAACTTGCCTGGCAGCAGCAGATAGATTATTCTTCTACCGGCTCTTCCTCCTCTGCAGGAGCAGCACTCTCAAGTGCTTTCATGCTAAGGCTGATCTTCTTGTCCTCGCCATTAAAATCAACAACCTTTGCTGTGATCTCCTGACCGATGGATAATACATCAGATGGCTTTGCAACATGCTCACGGGAAATCTGTGATACATGAAGAAGAGCGTCAACACCAGGTGCAAGTTCAACAAATGCACCAAAGTCTGTCATACGTGCAACCTTGCCAGTTACTACATTACCTACTGCAAATTTCTCATCTGCTGTAAGCCATGGATTCTCCTCAGGGAACTTCAGAGAAAGGGCAATCTTGTCACCATTGATATCTTTGATCAGAACAGTCAGCTTCTCTCCAACTGTGAATACTTTCTTAGGATTCTCAACTCTGCCCCAGGACATCTCAGAGATGTGAAGAAGTCCGTCAGCTCCGCCAAGATCAATAAATGCACCGAAATCTGTAACATTCTTAACAACGCCTTCTACCTTATCGCCAACATGGATCTTCTCCATAAGCTCTTTCTGTTTCTGAGCCTTCTCAGCAACCAGAAGCTGCTTGCGATTACCAATAATACGACGTCTTCTAGGATTAAACTCAGTGATCACAAACTCGATCTCCTGTCCTGCATATTTGGACAGATCCTTCTCATATGTGTCAGATACCAGGCTGGCAGGAATAAATACTCTTGTCTCCTCAACATTCACGCATAAACCGCCATCAAGTACCTGTGTTACAGGTGCTTTGAGAACTTCCTGGCTCTCAAATGCCTCTTCAAGGCGCTTGTTGCCTTTCTCTGCTGCAAGTCTCTTGTATGTGAGGATAACCTGACCTTCACCATCATTAACTTTCAGTACCTTTGCTTCCATTGTATCACCTGGATGAACAACTTCTGTTAATACAACATTTGCATCATTAGAGTACTCGCTCTTTGTAATGATACCGTCTGCTTTATAGCCGATATTCAGAATGATCTCGTCCTCTTTCACATCAATGACAGTACCCTGTACAATCTCTCCATTCCTAATAGTTTTTACGGAATCTTCCAGCATTTGTTCAAAACTTAATTCTGACATGTTCTTGAACCTCCTCAATAATTTTCTTTGGGGTGGAAGCCCCTGCTGTAATACCTACATAACTACTGCATTGGAACATTTCAGAATCCAAGTCTACAGGTGTTTGTATATAGTAAGTATTTTCACATTCCTTTTTACATATTTCAAACAGCTTTTGAGTATTGGAACTATGTCGGCCGCCAACAACCAGCATAGTGTCTACCTCTCCGGCTATGTGTTTTGCTTCTTTCTGCCGTTCTTCGGTAGCATTACAAATAGTGTTTAAAATATTGAGAATATTTAAAACAGTATTATCATACCTCTTTTTCCTAAGAATTTCAACTAAATCTTTAAATTTGTTGTAATTAAATGTCGTCTGAGACACAACACAGATCTTTTTACCCATAATTGGTACAAATTGATCTGCATCTTCCTTGTTACGGATCACGGTGAAAGGTCCTGTGCACCAGCCGCAGATCCCCTGCACTTCCGGATGCTCACGATCACCAATGATCACGATCTGTGATCCTGCCAGGCTTTCTCTCTCTACGATCCGATGGATCTTCAGTACAAAAGGACAGGTGGCATCTACATAATCCAGACCCTGTGCTTTGATCCTGTCGTATACATTCTTCCCCACACCATGGGATCGGATCACCACAGTTCCTTCCTGAATCGTCTCCAGCTGGTCTTCCTGGATCACCTGGACTCCTTTTGTCTCCAGGTCTTCCACCACACCCTCATTATGGATGATCGGTCCTAGAGTATAAATCGGTGCCACATTCTGGCTGATCAGCTCATATACCTTATCAACAGCCCTTTGCACGCCAAAACAAAAGCCTGCTGTCTTTGCAGTTACTACTTTCATTAGTCTTCCGCCTTTTCCCGGTAAATATCCAGGATCCGCTGTACTACCTGAGAAATGGTCATATCTGAGGAATCCACAAGCACTCCGTCCTCTGCCTGACGAAGGGGTGAGATTTCCCGCGTCATATCCCTGTGATCCCTGTCGCGGATATCCTGGCAGATTTCTTCAATACTGTGTTTTTCTCCCTTGGCTTCCAACTCCAGGGCACGTCTTTTCCCTCGTGTTTCTACGCTGGCAGTAAGGAAGATTTTTACCTGTGCATCCGGAAGTATGGTAGTACCAATATCCCTTCCATCCATAACCACATTATTCTCTGCTGCCAGAGAACGCTGAAGCTGGAACAGATGCTGGCGTACTGCCGGGACTGCGGAAACCACAGAAGCCATATTACCCACTTCTTCTTTACGGATCTGGCTGCTCACATCCCTGTCATTCAGCCATACCTGCTGTTCCCCATCCACATAACGGATAGAAACATGGGCATCCTGGCATTTTTCACTGATCTGGTCTTTCTGCTCAGCAGTGATGCCAAGCTCCATAAGATATAATGCTACAGCCCGGTACATAGCTCCTGTATCTACGTAGATAAAAGAAAGCTCTTTTGCCACAGCCCTGGCAATTGTACTTTTTCCGGCACCTGCCGGGCCGTCAATGGCTATATTAAAACCCATTTTCAAGTTCCCTCCTTGTAACCATCTAATTCATTCAATTTTACGGGATGGCCTGTGCTGCCAGATAAGCGGTAGACCAGGCGATCTGAAGATTGTAGCCACCGGTAACGCCATCAAGATCCAGTACCTCTCCTGCAAAATATAAGCCTTTCATTTTCTTTGATTCCATTGTCTGTGGGACTATCTCCTTTACAGAAACGCCGCCTCTGGTGATGATTGCCTCCTTAAACTCACCCATACCGGTTATGGTAAAAGGAAATGCTTTCACTACCTCTTCAAAATGCATCCTTTCCTCCCTGGATATATCATGGATCACTTTATCTCCCGGAATCCCGCCAAGAAGCAGCATAACAGGGGTAAGGGAAGAAGGAAACATATGCCCGATCACATTTTTAAACTGTCGGTTCTGTCCACCTTCAAATTCCCGGAGAACTCTGGCATCCAACTGCTCATTTGAAAGAGCAGGCTTCAGATCCAGATATCCTTTCAGTTCTTCTCCCTTGTCCAGATATCTGCCCAGATGCGCACTAGCGGAAAGAATCATAGGGCCGGTTACGCCAAAATGAGTAAACATCATCTCCCCAAAGTCCTGGTAAACCACCTTTTTGCCTGATTTCACAGTAAGCTGTGTGTTCTTCAAGGAAAGCCCCTGCATCATGGGAATATAATCTTCCTTGGTCTTCAGTGGAACAAGTGATGGGGAAAGTCTGGCAATGGTATGTCCTGCATCTTTAGCAAAGCGATACCCATCACCTGTGGAACCGGTAGCCGGGTAAGATAAGCCTCCTGTAGCAATAATCACTGCATCCGCTTCCAATACTTTCCCATGATCAAGGATCACGCCTTCCACATGGTCATCATGAAACTGCAGTTCTTTTACCTTCGTATTCAAATGAATCTGTACGCCTGCCTTTTTCAGTTCTTTTTCCAGGGCTCGGATAATATCTGAAGAATGGTCTGACACAGGAAAAACCCTGCCTCCCCGTTCTACCTTTAAAGGCACCCCTGCTTCTTCAAAGAAGGTATATACATCCTGATTGGTGTAAGTATAAAATGCGCTGTACAGAAACTTTCCATTACTCATCATTGCAGGAAAAAGCTCTTCCACATCACAGGCATTTGTAACATTACACCTGCCTTTTCCTGTAATATATAATTTTTTCCCTAGTTTTTCATTTTTCTCCAGGATATGAACCTGATGCCCCAGTCTTCCGGCATGAACGCCTGCCATCATCCCTGCAGCACCGCCGCCTATGATCAAAACTCTGCTCATAAATTCTCAACTTTCTGTTTTCTGTGTCTCAGTATGGTGATATGGCCTGTTGGAACCATCACTACCTATAAAAAGTAAGGGGTTGTTGTATAAGCCTGCAAACTTATGCCTGCTTATACCCCACCCCCTTATCAATCTGCAAAGCTGCGAAATGTATTCTGTAACTGAAGCGTTACATCATTTCATTATACCGGATATGCTCCGTTCTTTGTATCTGCTTTTGTTTCATCAACCTTTGTTTCCTGAGCCTGACGATATTTGAAGAACTCAGTTGCAACCTGCGGGAACAGTGCATAGGACAGAACATCCTCATCCTGCTCCTTATACTGTGCCATCTCGCTTTCAAGCTTATCCAGCTCATTGTCAAGAAGGTCAGCCGGACGGCATGTGATCGGTGTTGTATCGCCGATGCACTTCTTCTGTACTTCTTCGTTAAACGGTTTTGCTGTAGCACCATATTTACCGGAGAGTACATCCTTTGTCTCTTTTGTTACCATCTTGTATCTCTCGCCAAGGATCACGTTGAATACAGCCTGGGTACCAACGATCTGGGATGACGGAGTAACAAGCGGCGGCTCACCAAGATCTTTACGAACACGTGGAACCTCTTCCAGAACATCATAGAATTTGTCTTCTGCATGCTGTTCCTTCAGCTGAGAGGTCAGGTTAGAAAGCATACCGCCTGGTACCTGATACAGAAGAGTCTTGATATTTACGCCAAGGTTCTTAGGATTGAGAAGGCCGCTGTCAAGAGCTTCATCACGCATTGGGCGGAAGTAATCAGCAATCTCAGCCAGAAGCTTCTGGTCAAATCCTGTGTCATATGGTGTGCCCTTAAAGGTTTCAACCATAACCTCTGTTGCTGGCTGGGAAGTACCAAGTGCAAACGGAGACATAGCTGTATCAATAATATCTACACCAGCCTCAACAGCCTTCAGATATGTCATGGAAGCAACACCTGAAGTGTAATGTGTATGAAGATCGATGGGGATCTTTACAGTCTCTTTCAGGGCTGTTACAAGCTCTGTAGCCTTGTATGGAAGAAGAAGACCAGCCATATCCTTGATGCAGATGGAATCAGCGCCCATCTCCTCGATACGTTTTGCCATGGTTGTCCAGTATTCCATTGTATAAGCATCACCCAGTGTATAGGAAAGAGCTACCTGTGCATGGCCTTTTTCTTTGTTAGCAGCCTTAACTGCTGTCTGAAGATTACGAAGATCATTCATACAGTCAAAAATACGGATGATATCAATACCATTTGCAAGGGATTTCTGTACAAAATACTCTACCACATCATCTGCATATGGACGATATCCAAGGATATTCTGTCCACGGAAAAGCATCTGCAGCTTTGTATTTTTGAATCCGTCACGTAATTTACGAAGTCTGTCCCACGGATCCTCTTTCAGAAAACGAAGGCAGGCATCATAGGTAGCACCACCCCAGCACTCTACTGCGTGATAGCCAACCTGATCCAGTTTATCAACAATGGGAAGCATCTGTTCTGTGGTCATACGTGTTGCGATCAGGGACTGATGTGCATCACGGAGAATGGTTTCCACAATTTTAACAGGTTTTTTTTCAATTTCTGCCATGATTGTACTCCTTATATTATTCTAAAATATTAAACTCCATAAATAGCCATAAATGTACCGGCTGCTACTGCTGTACCGATAACACCTGCCACATTGGGTCCCATAGCATGCATGAGAAGGAAGTTGGTAGGATCTGCCTCTGCACCAACCTTCTGGGATACACGGGCAGCCATAGGCACAGCGGATACACCTGCAGAACCGATCAACGGATTGATCTTGCCGCCGGAAAGCTTGCACATAAGCTTACCAAGCATAACACCGCCAAATGTACCAAATGCAAATGCCACAAGACCAAGAACTACGATCTTCAGTGTAGCAACATTGAGGAATGCTTCAGCACTTGTAGATGCACCTACAGAAGTACCCAGAAGGATAACTACGATGTACATCAAAGCATTGGATGCTGTCTCTGTCAGCTGTTTTACAACGCCAGACTCTCTGAACAGGTTACCAAGCATCAGCATACCTACAAGAGGAGCTGTGGTAGGAAGAATCATACATACTACGATGGTGATCACGATTGGGAAGAGGATCTTCTCAAGCTTGGATACAGGACGAAGCTGATCCATTCTGATCTTACGCTCTTCTTCTGTTGTAAACAACTTCATGATCGGAGGCTGGATGATAGGCACAAGGGACATATAGGAATATGCCGCCACAGCGATAGGTCCCATCAATGAGGACTGTCCCAGCTTACCTGCAAGGAAAATAGATGTAGGACCATCTGCACCGCCGATAATGGAAATAGCTGCTGCTGCCTTTCCGTTGAAGCCAAGGAAGATGGCAAGGAAGTAAGCAACATAAATACCAAGCTGTGCAGCTGCACCCATGATAAAGCTCTTAGGATTGGCGATCAGCGGACCAAAATCTGTCATCGCACCTACACCCATGAAAATAAGGGATGGTAAAATACTCCACTCATCCAAAATGTAAAAATAGTGAAGAAGTCCACCTACACCATTGGACATATCTTCCGGATTAGCCATAATATCCGGATAAATATTAACCAAAAGCATACCAAATGCGATGGGAACCAGAAGAAGCGGTTCAAATCCCTTTGCAATAGCCAGATAAAGGAATACGCATGCAACCACGATCATCAGGTAATTGCCCCATGTCAGATTAAAAAATGCTGTCTGGTGAAGCAGGTTGGACAAAGTATCTGTTACATAAGACATCTGAATACCTCCCGACTTAGTTTAATGTTGCAAGGGTATCTCCATTTTCAACAGAGGCACCTTCTGCCACATCAATACTTGCAACTGTTCCGTCCTGTGGAGCTACTACCGGAATCTCCATCTTCATGGACTCAACGATTACAATGCTGTCACCGGATTTAACAGCCTGTCCTACAGATGCAACGATCTTTAATACTTTTCCAGGCACCTGTGCTGCTACCTTTACGGAACCTGCACCAGCAGCTGCTGCTTTCGGTGCCGGTGCTGCCTTTGGTGCCGGTGCTGCCTTCGGTGCCGGTGCTGCTGCTCTTGGAGCTGCTGCCGGTGCTGCACTTCCATTCTCTTCTACGGTTACATCATATGCAGTTCCATTAACTGTGATTGTATAATTTTTCATTTTGAAATCCTCCTGTTATTTACCATTTCTTACGATTAACTTTGCGGATAGAACGTACAACAAAACTGTCTGTGCTGGTGCCCTCTGCAGCAGCAATAGCAGCTGCGATCACTGCAACCAATTCACCATCGTCTGCTGTTTCTTCAACAACAGGTGCTGCTACTGGTGCCTGTGAAGGAGCCTGTGTCGGTGCTTCTGCTTTTTTCTTGCTGCCATTGGGAATAAAATGGAACAGCCAGATCACAAACATCAGGAAAAACAGAACTCCAAATACGGTAGCAAGACCCATCACTGTATTCATTGCAGCTCTTTTCAGTGTATCACTCATTGAATATTGGATGTCCACATTTACAGATGTAGGAGCACCAGACTCATTAAATACGTATACAAACTTTGCATCTGATTTTTCAAATGCTACAGGAACAGTAATGGTATACTCACCATTTGCCTCAGAGAAGTCTGTCTCTCCGGCATCCTTCTGATCCTCTTTCATGGTTCCAAGCTCATCCTTTGCACTAGCCCATGCTGTCATAGCACTGGTAGTAAAGCTGTCACTGGACTTGGAATAAGCCTCTACCTGATCATCTGTCAGCTGGACAATGGTCTGGGTCAGGCCTTCTGCAGTTGTGATCATCTGCTGCTTCAGCGTATCATCCACATCTGCCCATACAGCTCCGGCTGTACCCAGTACAAGGGCTGCCGCACATAAGATCGAAGCGCAGAAGCAGGATACTTTCTTAAAAATACCTTTCATATGCTCCACCTCACTTAGACCGTTGTGTGTTTCTTGGACGGACGTGCTTCTCTTTTTGTGAAAAGCATCTCAAATGCACCAATCACATATTTTCTTGTGTCTGCAGGGCTGATAATGGTATCTACATATCCTCTCTGTGCAGCAGACTCAACGCTGGACTGAAGTTCTTTGTACTGAGCTGCCTTCTCATTCAATGTAGCTGCATCTGCACCTGCATACATGATCTTGGCTGCCAGGGATGCGTCCATCATACCGATCTGTGCATCTTCCCATGCATAAACCATATCTGCACCAAGGGCTTTACTGTTCATCACTGTATAAGCGCTTCCGAATGCTTTGCCGATGATCACGTTAACCTTCGGTACAGTTGCATCTGCAAAAGCATGTACCAGCTGTCCAAGAGAAGCTGCAAGAGTTCTTTCGTTGCATTTGTCTGCTTTAAAGCCTGTTACATTGGTAAGAGTAAGTACAGGAATCTGGAAAGCATCGCAGAATTTCACAAAATCTGCTGCTTTTCTTGCGCCTCTTGCAGAAAGGCTTCCGTCTAACTCTTCGGACTTGTTGTCCTGTGCATCATAGATCTCGCTTCTGTTGGCAACAGCACCTACAGTAGCTCCGTTCAGACGGATAAATCCTGCTGCAATATCTTTGCCGAAGTCTGGTTTGATCTCAAAGAATTGCTCATTGTCAGCAATCCTTGAAAGTGCAATAGCAGTATCTCCTGTGCAGTTTGCAATATCCTCACATACACGGTTCAGGTCATCTGTGCACTCCATATATGCATCAGAATCCTCATTATTAGACGGCAGGTAGGAAATCAGCTCACGGATCTTCTCAAGGATCTCTTCTTCGGTGCCAACTCCGTCGATCAGTCCTGTCTCACTGCTCTGGAATGCAGCATCAGATGTATCACATTTGTCAATGTGATTGCCTTCCAGTGCATTTGGGGAATTCACAAACATTTTTCCTTTTTTGCTCTCTATAAAAGTAAAATCAGTAAGCGCCGGAACAACAGCCATACCTCCACCGCAAGTACCGAAAATACCTGTAACCTGAGGAATCACTCCGGATGCCAGAGTCTGTTTGAAGTAGATCTCTCCAAAAGCCTCCAGTGCATCGGTAGCTTCCTGAAGACGAAGTCCTGCACAATCGATCAGGCCGATCACCGGTGCGCCTGTCTTAATGGCAAGGTCATAAAGTCTGGTGATCTTCTTGGCATGCATCTCGCCAACTGTACCGTTTAATACGGATACATCCTGGCTGTATACATAAACCAGATTCCCGTCAATGACACCATATCCGGTAATAACTCCGTCAGAAGGTGCTTTTTTTTCAGCTAAGTTGAAATCAGTACTTCTGGCTGTCACACTTTGGCCGATCTCAACAAAACTGTTTGCATCAAGCAAAGAAGTAATTCTTTTGCCTGCTAAGCTTTGTGTTGCATTACTCATTCTTATTTGCCCTCCGTTTTATAAAAATTTAAAAGTATAACCAAAAAATCTGCCGATTGTAATTGTACAATTTTTCAACCTTTTTTTCAAGTCTTTTTATACTGAAACAGCAAAAAAGAGCCTTGCAAAAAGTTCCCTGCAGGAATCTTTCGGCAAAAGCTCCTTTCCATACTTTTTCTTCTTTCTTTTTTTGTTTCAGCTATGAAAAAATAAGTGAAACACCTGATCCACACACCAGAAATAACTGATCCGTTCCACATTCTTATCTGCAACAACCGGATAAGCAGCCAGCAGTTCATCTCTAAGCATGTATCGCACTTCTCCGATCTTCTGTCCCTTTTGCACAGGAGCCTGAAGTTCCTTTTCCAGTTTCAGGCTGCAGCTTACCTTTTCATCGGTACGAACCAGTACTTTTTTCTTTTTATCTGTTTCTTTTGCCCTTAATTTTCCCTGGATCCATACCTTTTGTCCCGGCCTGCTGCCTCCTGTGGTTCCATTTTCAACAGAAATCCTTGGGATCTTAAGCTCTTTCCAGTAATTTTCATATCTGAAACAGGTTTCCCCGTATTTCAGAAGCTTTTTTGCATCCTGCCATTTGTAATTTTTATTACCAGGCCATCCACATCCAAGAAGGGCAATGATAAATGTCCTTTCCTGGTTCTCACAAGCACACACGTAACAGTATCCTGCATTGCCAGTAAATCCTGTTTTTCCTGAAAGCACCCCTTCTTCCATATCAAGGAATGCATTTGCATTATGCAGGGAAAAATGTCTTTTGCCACTTAAATCTGAAAAAGAATAATCCCTTGTCTGAGTGATTTTAAGAAATACCGGATTGGAAATAGCATAATTCATGATCCTTGCCAGATCCTCAGCCGTGGTATGATGTACACCGCCTGCATCCGAAGCATCCAGACCATTTGGTGTAATAAAATAAGTATCCTTGCATCCGATCTCTTTTGCCTTTGCATTCATCATGTCAGCAAAGCCTTCCACGCTGCCGCCGATATGCTCTGCAACTGCCACTGCTGTATCATTATGGCTTTTCAGCATCAGAGAATATAAAAGGTCTTCCAGGTAATACTGTTCTCCTTCATGCAGGTTCAGCCTCACCTCCGGCTGGTAAGCGGCATTTTTTGAAATACTCACATAGTCATCTCCGGATCCGTTTTCCAATGCCAGAATACAGGTAAGCACTTTTGTTGTACTTGCATTTGGTCTTGGTACTTCTCCGTCCTTCTGATAAAGGATCCTGCCGGAATCTCCATCCATCAGCACTGCTGACAGGGAATAGAGACTCCCCGGCTCTTCCGGTTCACTGTTTTCTACCAGATCCACCAGATTGGGGATCATCTGTACCTCCGTAACTTGGCTTTTTCCATATGCCGGAATATAAATAGTTGCAAGAAGCAGCAGACACCAGCACACTGCTGTCTTTTTCAGTATTCCTTTCATCTGACACCCCGCAGCCTGATATCCGGATACACGGATCCAGATACCTGATTTTATAATAATCATATGCAGGCATGTCCTGATTATACCTTAACCGTTATATGTTTTATCCCATCGTTCAGACAGACTGCCCGGCATAAGGGCCAGGCTGTATAATTCCATCAGATCTTTGGGAGCTGCAAGCAAAGCCTTACGGAAGTATTCTTCCAGCTGCCTTACAGGTATCTGACTTTCCTTTACAGGTGCAGGAGTCATAAAGTGCCCCAACATATCCTCCTGGAAATTCTTTCCGCCCAGTCTTAAAATGCGCCCGATCCATTTTCTTCGCATGCCTCCGTCATCACAGACCATAAGATTTGTAAAATATTTCATCATTTTCATGGAAATGCAAATATTACTGCTGCTTACCTGAGGAATCGCCTGATGGATCACCTTTGCATAGCGGATATCCGGCACAACCCCGCAAGAAGGGTAATATGCATAGGGATTTTTACCTGTTTTTTCCATCAGATATCTGTCAAACTCTGTTTCCAGGGTGCTGTGACGCAAAGCTCCGGAGTCATCCACCTGATTTACATAGGGATGACAAACAGAATCCAGAAGATAATGGCACCCAAACCCTATCATATATGCAAACAGCGCATGACTGTCTGTCTCTCTTACTTGTTTCATCCCTGCCTCAAAAAAACCGGCAGCCTTCTGCCGGTGCATGGAAACACCTTTCGCTGTTACCGGATTCGGCGTAACCATAAAGTAAAACAGGATATCTGGCCCATGAACACCGATCCTGAATAATTCTCCGTTTTCCCGGATCAGCTGCTGCAAAGGTGCAGGCAGCTGCCTGTAAACCATTTTTCCAAACAGATCATGTGCATATGTGGTTGGCATTTGTTCATCTCCCTTTACACATCCAGCCGAAGCTGTACTTCCTCTTCTGCTTCTGCCTTAAAATCTTCCAGCTTTACAGGGTCAAGAGCAGGCAGTTCTTCCAGTCCCTGAACACCAAAGGTACGCAAAAATTCCTCTGTTGTACCAAACAAAATCGGTCTTCCCGGCGCATCCAGGCGCCCAAGTTCCTTTACAAGGGAATATTCCACCAGCTTATTCACTGCATGGTCGCTTTTCACCCCACGGATCTTCTCGATCTCTGCCTTTGTGATAGGCTGCTTATATGCAATAATGGAAAGGGTTTCCAGCATTACATCTGTAAGGGATGGTTTCTTAGGCTGCATGGCGATCCGGATCAAATTCCCGTAATATTCTTTTTTGGTACACATCTGAAAGGAGTCCCCCAGTTCAATGATCTGAATCCCCCTGTCTTCTTCCTGGTATCGGTCCATCATATGATGGATCACCTTTCTTGTTGTCTCTTTATCCTGCTCTACTGCTTTTGCGATCTGTGTTAACTCTACAGAATCTCCCATTGTGAAAAGTATGGCCTCGATCGCTGCTTCCATTGTCTTGATCTCCACTTACTAACCTCTTCTATGTTCCATTTATACGGAAGCTGCTTATGCATCCTCCGCAAATTCAGTCAAATTCTTCCATGTGTCAGGATCTGTTACAACATCGATCTGAATATCGTCAAATAATTCTTCCTGCACCACATGGATATGCCCCATCTTCATAAGCTCCAGTACAGAAAGGAAAGTAACGATCACTTGAACTTTGGAACACTGCCTTTCCAATAGCTGTCTGAAGCTGAACTTCCTGTGGCTTTTTGCAAAATCCTTCATCTGAAGCATTTTGTCGGAAAGACTGACTTCTTCCTTCTCAATAGTTCCAAATTTGCTTCGAATAGGATCGATCCTGTCATCCTGTTTTCGTATGATGGATTTGTAGATCTCATTCAGCTTTTCCAGGGTCAATCCTTCAAGAAGAGCAGACGGATCCACAGGCTCTCTGTACTGCAGCACTTCCTTTGGAACCGTAGGTTTTTTGTAATAAATCCCTTCTGCATCGTCCATCTTATCACGAAGTTCATAGGACATATATTTATACATTTTGTATTCAAGAAGCTTCTGCACTAGTTCTGCTCTTGGATCCTCTTCCTCTCCATCTTCATTGACTTCCTTAGGAAGAAGCATCCTGCATTTAATATCCAGAAGTGTGGCTGCCATGACCATAAACTCGCTCATAACACCCAGATCTTCTTTTTCCATAGCATGGATATATTCCATGTACTGATCTGTGATCTCCACGATAGGAATATCATAGATGTCTATTTTATTTTTATCGATCAGGTGAAGGAGCAGATCTAGTGGTCCTTCAAACACATTTAACTTTACAGATATAGCCATTCGTATCGTTCTCCCGGTGTTTCATTTTACATGTTCTGCATGGGATTGTAAAGGGTGGCTTTGCATATTATAAATGTTTCAAGATCCTGTGCCTTCCAGTTCAATGATCAGAAGTTCCCTTGGATTATGGATCCGCACAGGAATGGTATGCTCCCCCAGCCCTGCACTTACCAGAATATATTTTCCTTCTTTTTCAAAATCCCCGCAGCAAAATGGCGGAAACAGCAGATACTGAGGACTGGTCAGGCCACGATGCCTGGACAGCCGTAAAATCCCCCCATGATAATGACCGCAAAGAGTCAGATCTGCATTCCAGGAGAAATAAGCTTTTCCGTATTTGGGATTGTGGGCCAGAAGAATATTCAGTCTGGATGGATCACCTGAGCCCAGTAAATTCTTGATTTGTCCACAGGTCAGCGTTGGCGAATCCGGCTTATGATAATACTCCATAGGGAGTTCCAGTCCGTAAATAGTCAACGGGATATCCCCTATCTTAAGATCCTTCTTTTCATTGTGAAAGATCTTTATGCCGCCTTTTACCAATTCCTCTTCATAATCCGTATAGATTCGGGCAGTCTCCGGCTGAAGCTTCATCCTGCATTCATGATTGCCAAGAGCCATATAAACCGGGAAATCTTCTGAAAGCTTCAAAAGAAGCTCCCTTGCCACCGGAATGGAATGGGGTAATGTACGCACGATCATATCTCCTGCACACAAAACAAGATCCGGCTGCTGCCTGCATATTTCTTCCAACAGCACCTGATTTCCCGGACCGAATTCTCTGCCATGCAGATCTGTAAGAAAAGCTGCTTTCAGTTTTTTCCCTTCAGGGATTTTGGACGATGTAAGCTTGTACACCTGTGTGCGAAAACGGATCATTTGCCAAACCCACAGGTCGGAAAAGTACAGACCTTACAATTCAGGCAAAGTCCGCCCTCGCCATATGCAGCCACTTCCTCTTCGTGGATTTCATCTCCAGCTGCCAGTCTTGGAAGAACAAGGTCAAAAACCGTTCGTTTTGCATACATCACACAGCCTGGCAGTCCGATCACAGGAATACATTTTCCGTCTTTCTCATAATAGGAAATCAGAAGCATAGCTCCAGGAAGCACAGGTGCACCATAAGTTACGATCCTGGCTCCTGTATCTTGGATCCCGCCTGGCGTACGGTCATCCGGATCTACGCTCATCCCACCGCTGCAAAGCACCATATCTGCTCCGTTTTTTATGAACTGAAGGATATCCTCTGTGATCTGAGTTTTATCATCTCCTGGCATAGTCTGGCCTATAACTTCCATGGAGTATTCCTTTAATTTTTCTACCAGCACCGGTGTAAAGGTATCCTTTATCAACCCCTTTTTCACTTCACTTCCTGTAGTTACAACCCCTACTTTCATAGTTCTGTAAGGAAGAATAGAAAAAATCGGATCTGCTCCTGCCGCTTTACAGGCTTTATCCATCTTTTCCTGTTGGATCACAAGAGGAATGATCCTGGTCCCTGCAATCTTGTCGCCTTTCTTCACAGGAAAATCTCCATGTCTTGATGCGATCATCATTTCCCCCTGGCTGTTTACTGCCAGAAGTGCATCCCTTCGGATCTTCAGCACTCCGTCTATATCTGCGATCAGCTCGATCTTTCCCTCACTTACTTCCGTTCCGTGCATATGCTCTCCTGCACATATCTGATATAGGATCTTTGCAGCCTCATTTTCGTGAAGGATCCCTTCTTTTTTCTCCCAGACAAATAAATGCTCTTTTCCCACTGAAAGAAGAAGGGGAATATCCTCTTCCCGGATCACATGGCCTTTTTTAAACAGAACTCCCTTTTTTTCATCTTTAATGATCTGCGTAATATCGTGACACAACACACTACCCACTGCATCCTTGGTACAAATCTCTTTCATATGCCAACCCTCCTTTATAAACCGGCTCTGCAAAGTTTTGCATAAACACCATTCTTTTCCATCAGTTCCTTATGGGTGCCCTCTTCCGCGATCCCATCCTCAGTGAGCACAAGGATCCTTCTTGCATTCCGGATCGTTGACAGCCTGTGTGCAATCACAAATGTGGTCCTGTCTTTTGCCAGCCGTTCCAGCGAATCCTGTACTACCTTCTCACTTTCATTATCCAAAGCAGAAGTTGCTTCATCGAAAATAAGAATGGGCGGATTTTTCAGAAATGCCCTGGCAATTGATAGTCTTTGCTTTTGCCCCCCGGAAAGCTTCACTCCTCTCTGCCCTATGTCTGTATAATAATTATTGTCCATTTCCATAATAAAATCATGTGCATTGGCAGCCTTAGCAGCACGGATCACTTCTTCATCTGACGCATCCGGTCTTCCATAACGGATATTATCCAGAACTGTTCCTGCAAAAAGATAAACATCCTGCTGTACAATACCAATATTATTTCTCAGATCTTTCAGACGGATGTTGCGGATATCCTTTCCATCCAGGTAAATAGCACCACCTGAAACATCATAAAATCTGGGGATCAGACTGCACAAAGTGGTTTTCCCTGCTCCGGAAGAACCTACTAATGCTACATACTCTCCTGGCTTCACTTCCAAGTTCACGTGAGAAAGTACACTCTCCTTATGATCCTCATAGTGAAAGGATACATCCTCAAACCTTATATCCCCTTTCGCATGTTCAAGGGGCTGTGCATCCGGTGTGTCTTCGATATCCGGAGCAATAGACATCATTTCAAGGAAACGGTCATATCCACTGTATCCATTCTGGAATTGTTCTGTAAAATTCACAAGCTTTGTAACCGGCTCCGTAAAATTGTTGATATAAAGCAGGAAGGTAACAAGGTCTGCTGCCAAAATGCTTCCTCCTGCCAAAAACATAGATCCGGAAACCAGTGCTACAACTGTGATCAAAGTAGTAAATGCATCCATTCCGGCATGATATCCTGCCATATAACGATATGATACACTTTTTGCCTCTACAAATCTTTCATTTCCTTTTTTGAATTTCTCAATCTCCCGTTTCTCATTTCCAAAAGACTTTACCACCCTGATCCCTGCCAGGCTGTCTTCGATCTGGCTGTTAATATCCCCAATACGCACACGGTTTTCTTTAAAAGCGGTTTTCATTTTACGGTTATATATAAGAGCATAAATAAGCATTACCAAAACAACTAGGAAACAAAGAAGTGCCATTTTCCAGTTCACATTCATCAAAATGATCAATGCGCCAAACAATTTGATCACGGAAATAATAATATCCTCCGGTCCATGATGCAGCAGCTCACTGATATCAAAAAGATCGCTGGTGATTCTTGAGAGAAGATGGCCTACTTTCTGATTATCATAAAATGCAAAGGAAAGCTTCTGATAGTGACTGAAGATCTCATTACGCATATCATGTTCTATATAAGCTCCCATCATATGACCATAATAGGTGATAAAATATCTGCTTCCCAGCTGCACAAGAATTAGAGCCAGCATACCAATGCCAATATATAAGATGGTCTTCTGTGCCTGTGCAACCGACATAGAACCTATGGAAGTCATAATGTACCTTACCAGCAAAGGAATTACAAGCGTTACGGCTGCGCCCAGGATCGCAAAAAACAAATCGGCAAAAAACAGGCCTTTATAAGGCTTATAATATGCTGCAAGCAATTTTAATTTGTGGTCTTTTCCTTTACCCTTGTTCATGATTCATTTCCTCTTTCCGATTTTAGTACTCCCTATTATAAGCCTATCTGCCTGTTTTTGTCAAAATCAGCCCTTCCTTTTTCCAAAGACTTTTTAACCAGCATTTGCCCTTCACAACTGTGAATGTAGTGGACAATTACGAATATTTAATGAAATGCAAGTTTTCGCACAAGTTTTCCAAGGCTCCAAATCCATGTAGACCTGGGTACGCTTTGATCATACAAGATGTTTACACTGCCAATCTGTTCTTTACCAGCATAATATTCCATTTTTCCTGCCAGCTTTCCCCTTTTTACCGGAGCTGTTACCTGTTCCGGAAGGGAAAGCTTTCGTGTCACTTCTCCAATGTTTTTTCCATCTGTTCCGATCCAGACAAATGTTTTCTCATATTTCAGAGCCACATATTCTTCTTTTCCATTTCGCACCTTTAACCTGGGAAGTTTCATAGGATGATCATCTATGTACCGACTGCACTTTGAAAACCCGTAATTAAATAAAGCAGCTCCATCCCTGAAACGCACCTTATAATCCGGTGCCCCCATCACAACAGCGATCAAGGTGATGTCATTTTTCTGGGCAACAGCAGAAACGCAGTACTTTGCCTTTCCAGTGCTTCCTGTTTTCAGCCCTGTACAGCCCTCATAGCTTCGCAGCAGCTTATTGGTATTTGTCAGTGTAAACTCTTTGGAGCCCTGCTTTGTTACGTGCAGGATATTTTCCATCCATATAGAAGAATATGTGAGAATTTTAGGATACCTGGTGATCAGTTCTCTGCTCATAATGGCAACATCCTTAGCCGTAGTATAATGATTCTCTGAATCGGTCAGTCCACAGCAATCTTCAAAATGAGTATCCTGCATTCCCAGCTGCTCTGCCCGCTGATTCATTCTTTTTACAAACTCCTGCTCACTTCCAGCAATATGCTCTGCCATTGCCACGCTTGCATCATTCCCGGAGGCAATTACAATGCATTTGATCATTGTTTCCACATCCTGGGTCTCTCCTTCTTCCAGGAACACCTGGGAGCCGCCCATGGATTTGGCATATGCACTGGTAGTCACTGTGTCTGTAAGTTTCAGATTCCCATCTGCCAGACTGTCAAAGATCAGCAGAAGAGTCATGATCTTTGTAATGCTGGCAGGGCTTCTTTTCTCTTCCTCGCTTTTTTTATACAACACCGTTCCTGTATCTGCCTCTATCAGGATCCCTGCCGGAGCCTGGATCAGTATATCTTCCTGTACACCATCAGCCTCCTTGTTTTCCTCACCGTAGGCTGTAAGCACTCCATTTCCACAAACCATCAGAATTATGGTCAGAAATAATGCCAGGACTCTTTTCCATTTTCTTTGATTCAAATCATCTTCCCCCTGTATTCCCTTTACTCTATTGTAAAAAAGAACAGGGCTTTTTATGCCTTGATATTGAAAAAGGACGGAGGAATCACCATTTTTCCAGTGATTTCTCCGCCCATTTTCTTTACAGATATACTTTACTTCTTGCTCTGCCTATCCGTTTCATTTATTTATTTTTCTTTTTTGCAGCTTCCAGCCTGCTGCAAGAATTGCAGCAATTGCCATCAGCAGCAGGCACTGCCATAATGCCATATCACTGGTATCTCCTGTTTTTGGAGAAGAAGTTCCTGTGCTGCTGCCACCTGAATATCCACCATAACCGCCGCCTCTATATGAGCTCCCACCTTGTCCAGGAGCCGGTGTATCCGTTGGCTCTTTTTCTTCTGAAACAGGTGTAGCTGTTGGTGTCTTTTCCGGCTTTGGAGTCACTGTCTGAGCTGGAGTTGTTACCTGAGGTGCAGGCTCTGGTGTAGCAGAGATCTGCGGTGTTTCCGTAATGTCCGGTGTTGGCTGCGGCTTGTCCGTAGGCCTTGGTTCCTCAGTCGGAACAGGCGTAGCCGTTGGCGCCGCATACTGGTTAATGATCTCTGTATTTGCCGTGGAGGATACCTTATCTGTAGCGTTTCCCTCGCCTGATAAGCCATCTGAGGACTTCCAGCTTACTGAACACCCTTCCGGATTCTTTTCAGTCACAGAGTAACTCATGCACTCCTGAGGAACGCAGAAATTAATGGTCTGCTTGTCCTTCAACGAAAAACTGTATGTACCTTCTTCTGTCTGGATACTGGTCTTTGCTCCATCTGTAACCTGGTACAGGCTTCCTTTATATGGATCCCCATTTGCCTCAAACAGCTCCAGCACCATATCAAATTTCTGATCTGTTTCTTTACCTTCTACTGTTTTTGTAACAGAAAATTCCTTAAATACAGGCAGGTTAAATTTGATCGCACAGTCTGACAGGGTGCCGCCTCTTTCCAGGTAATAGAATGCAAAGGTATGCTTTGTCCCTGCTGCCCACTCTGAATCGTCAAATGCCCCAATTGCCTTTGGATATCCTGCGAAAATATCAGACAGGGAACCGGTCTGTACATCACCGGTCACACTGCTGGTAACAGTATAGATTCCCTTTGTAAAATTAATGCTTCCGGAAACTGCCTCATGGATACCACCCATATCAAGCACAAGCTGTCCGTCAATGAAAAGCCATGCATCATCATCCCCGCTGAAGGAGAATACCAGGTCTTTCCTGTCATTAACAGTTCCCTGTACATCTGTAACTGCAACAGTTCCGTTTTCCGGGATCAGGAAATCCTTTTCCATGCTCATTCCAAAATGATAATCCACGGTTTTCATCTGATCCAGCAGATAGATTCCTTCCGTGCCTTTATCTGCTGTTCCCCATACGCCTTCATCCTGAAAACTGTTAAACGGCAGGAAACCAGCTCCTTTATTGCCCCATCCGTCAATACCAAGAGCCTTGTCATACTGGTAGATCTTATTTGTGCCAGCATCATAGCCTGCATGGTTCAGACTGCTTTGATAACTGTATTCATTGGAAGCCGGATCATATACAAAATCAAATCCAACATTTGAGTAAACTGTTTTTGTACCCCCATTTACCGGAGTTGCCGCCTGAGTCTGGTCAAACAGTGAAAACGGTGTGGTGTAATTAAGCACCGGAAGCCCATCCTCTCCCAGCTGGTTCTTCACAATCCCCGGGAAAACAGTATTGTAAAAAGAATTCACAGGTGTATTTTTTACATTTACCGGATCGTACCGGAACCTGTACTGTGCACTCTGCTTTGCCAGTTCAAAGCCATCCCAGTTTCCGAAATCATAATCAAACAATGTAACAGGCAAAGATCTTACGTCTGTCAGTCTGGAAGCTGTATCGTTTTCACCGGAAGCTGTATTCTTAGGTGAAGTTGCCAATACCAGATGGGTAGCCGGATTATCCTGATTCGGCCACTGGAAAACTGTGCCTTTATAGGTCTGTCGGCCTGACAACTGTACATCTGCAGGTAGCTGGCATTTCTCCGTGATTATATCAAAATCTTTACTGTTATTCAAAGACACAGTATATGAAAAATCACACAGACGATACTGAGGCAGGATCACAATGGCTTCATTATCTTTCAAATGAGCGTGTACTGTATAGCCATAGTCAGCATCCAGATCCCCTGATTCCCAATAAGCCCAGCCTTTGCCCGGAACTCCCAGGTTGATCCAGTCGCCATAGTCATTTTTATTATCAGCCTTATGCCATACTCCATTTTCGTCCTTCTGATACAGCCAGGCCCAGAAATGCATACGGCCAAGGGAGTATTCGCCTCCGGTTCCCTGTTCTGACATATCCAGGCGAACATTGATCTCTGCCATCTCATCAGAGGTTCCGCCTACATTTTTATTCTGGATCACAAGACCTTCATAGGGAAGGCCGTTTTCACTTAAATCTGTGCAGTAAAGGTATGATGATCCCCAATCAGTTGCCTGAAGCACATGATTTCTTTCTTTCTGATCCCTAAGATCAAGAGTTCCTGAAATGCCATAAGGAGTACGGCTTGTACTGTATGTAACAGGCTCTGTGCTCTCCCAGTTCTGATTCTTCCATCTTTTTATAGATCCAAGATAATAATAACTGTATGCATAACCGGAATCCCAATCCATTTTATATTTCCAGAACCGGTATTTTACCGTACCATTCTGAGGATACAGGATTTTACCACTGCTGTCTGTTTTTTCAAATGGTCCATCAGATTGCTGAAACTCCCGATAAGATGCACCATCGTAATAATCCGATGTAAACGATTTGTTTTTTAAAGCAGCCGATGGAAGGATTGGTCTTATAACCGCCACGATAGAAGGATCTGTTTCTTCATTAACCTTCTTGATCCTGTCCCCTGATTTTTTCGCCTGATATACAGTTACTGTATCAGAATAAGGAGTATAAATCCCATCCTCTCCCTTTTTATAATACTCTTTTATATAATAATCATATTCTCCTGATCCAGGCTGATCTGAAGAAAGCAGCAATTCCTCTTCTCTAACCCCAGGCAGGACAATGATCCCATAATTAGGAAGTCCGTTTTCTCCGATCCCACACTTATCCTCCCTCGTATCTTCCTTTACAGACAATTCTGCTTTCTGAAGACTCAGTCCATCATCACTGACTGACTTGATGCCATAAAAAGCCTGGCCTTCCTTCTGGATCTGTGTATCATCCTGCCCTGTAAGCATAAGGTTCTCTTCATTTCCAGACAATTCTACATTATAATCAAAATTAAAATATCTGATCTTCTGACTGCTTCCATACTGCGCCTCGGAAAGAACCAAACCACCCCATCTATAATATCCGTTAGAATAAACATTTCTTCTATCATAGCTTGAGTTCTCTCTTACAACATAACTTCCCGTATACTCCGGGCTGTAAGGCAGGATACAGATAATATCTCCTTTTTGAAGATTCAAATCTGAAAGATCAAAACCGGTTTTCTTTTCAGAGGAAACATTCAGGATCTGATATTCTTTCTCTTCATAGATTCCCTCATCTCCCAGCCTGTATTGTGCTGCCAGCATCCTGGTTCCGCCCCTGCCGGTGATCTGGTATCGCCATTCATACGTATCAGAACTCCTGTACAGTTCATTTGTACTGTATCCCATTCCGGCTTCGCCATTTTTGTATGCTTCAGGCACTGAGATATTTACCTTCAACAGTCCGTCCAAACCGGTGTCCGGAATATCGCCCACCTCTAATCGAAGTCCGATATTTGGGAGACCATCTGCCCCATACTCCAGAACCGTTCCATCTGTCTGCTCTTCTACGGAAACCATAAGATCTGCCCCTGCAGTACCTTTATGATCTGCCGGATCATGTCCATAGGTCAGCCAGCTTCCTTTTACCATGTCTTCACTGTAATATGGGGTACTTTCTCCGTCCAGGGATGTTACTCCTGTTATCTTCCAATCCTGAGTACTGTTCAGGAATACCTGATACTGAAAACAGTAATTACGGCTGCATTTCTTTAAATAATCTGCTAGCTTATTGGAAGAATATCTAAATTCAACAGGCGCTGTACAATCCAAAGGAATTACTGCCGCTACTTCATCAGGCTCCGGATCTACATAAAAACAATGAACATAATCGGAAGTATCTGTATATGTTTCTATTGCATTAGTAGTATAAGATCCATGTTTTCCTGGTCTCTTGTATTCTTCTTCCAGTTCATACTTTCCGGTTTCCTGATTCAGTTTATAATAAATACACACAGCTCGAAGTGCAGAGTTCTGGTAATTATTTGGCTGATTATTATGATTTTTGTCCCAGCAGGGATTCACCCTTATAAAATACCCTGGATATCTTTCAACCCCATCGTATCCGGTAACTGTTCCGGTATTTGGATCGCCGCGTACAAGAAGCGCATAGTTAGGCAGCCCATTCTCTTTATATGTAGGAAGCGAAGCTTCTTCTGCTTGAATACCAAGTATTGGTGATTCTTCCAGTTCATTATCTGAGGACAGTACAGCGGTCCACTTTTCTCCTGACTGTTTCCACACATTCCCTTCTGTCAGTTCTTTATACTCTATAGACAGTTCCTCTTCCTGAACCTGAGGTTTTATCCATACCTGGTAATTATAAAGAACTGAGACCGGCGCATACACAACGTAATCGTCACCAGGTTTTAATGTTCTTTCATTACTTCCCAAAGAAATAGAAGACCTGCTGTTCTCTATTTCTTTCCAGTTTCCCTGTTCATTTTTCTCATATAATGCGCCTTTCAAGCCACAAGAACGTACCTCCGATGATTTATTGAATATTTTACAGTCCCCATTATTGTCAACAAATTCAGTTTTCCCTGTAAGTTCTACTTCCGCCTTAATTATCACATCCTTTTCACCGGTATTTGTAATCATTACGCTTCCATCTGGAAGTCCGCTTTCTTTATAAGAAACCGCCTTACGTGATTGAATATTCTGAATTTGTGTAACAACACGTAAATCAGAATCGGTTAATCTCACAGAATCTTCAGGCGCAGAATGATTTGTCTCCCAAGCGTCTGGCATCGTTGGCATTGGGCTGCCATTGCCTGCATCTGATATTTGTTTCTTTTCATAAAAAACCAAATTATCAGATACCGAATAATTCATATTATCTATCCATCTGACTTTATATTTTATAAGTATGCTTGCAGGAATATATTTTTTCGGATAGACATGGTAATAAAATGGCATTATTATCATACGATACTTGCTGTATTTATCTGCATCTCCATATTGTTCCAGTTGCTTCAAAAGTCTGATTGTACTCTGACTAATTTCTTTTGCAACTAAAAATTCATACTTCTTTTCTATATCATTCCAGCCATATAAAAGATACCCATGATTTCCTTGATACCATGTGCCATTGTAATACATAGAAGACATATATCTAGAGCTTTCATCTAAGAAAATGTCATTGTATGTTTCATCCAATGTCATACCTGTTGTATCAATATCATAAATAATCCCGCACTCCGGGTTATTCACATCAATTATATCCTCTATCCCATCTACAGGCTGATTGGAGGTTTCAAGCAGGTCCGGATCATCCAGAAATTCCTCTGCTTCTGTATATTCCTGTTCATCCTGGTCTGTGCTCTCTTCCTCCTGGGGCACATCCGTGACTTCCTGTACGTCCTCAGGTGCATCTTCTGCCTCCTGAATCTGGCTGGAAAGATCAGCTTCTTCAGGCTCATTTATGTCTTCAGGTCCTTCTTCATCAGATATATCAATTTCTTCAGGTTCTTCTGCCGGTGATGGATCCGTTTCCTCTGATCCTTTCTGGTTCTGTTCTTCTCCATCAGAAAATTCAGATCCATATGCCATGCTTTCTGTCAAAAAGCCTGCTGCATTTCCGCCCACTGCCATGGAAATGCAAAGCCCTAAGGCTATCATTTTGTTCCATAATTTTCTTCTCAACATGTTTGCCTCCCTCATTGTGTGCCTTTTCAAGTCGAGCAACCTGCAATGCCACTATAAATGATATTATACTTTTCTTCCTTTATCTGCTCTATATAACTTTTCATGGATTCATAACAATTTTCACATTCCTTATTTAAATTTGGCATCATTTATTGCAGAAAAAATCCCTGTAGATCCTTATTGGCAAATCTTACCAACAGGAATCCACAGGGATTTCATTCGCATATTACAACATGGGCGCAAAAAGCCTTAAGATATTCTGCATGATCCGCACAAAAATATTTCGGTTCTTGCAAAATTCTAAAGTCACAGGTGAACAATAATGCAACGTCTCCACAAAGTCCTCTTTAATATCCATAACTACCTTATTACGGCAGATCCATACTCCATCTTCAAAATGAAGATACAGGCTGCGGTAATCTAGGTTGATGGTACCAACAACTCCCAGTTCATCATCACACACAAAGGACTTGGCGTGAAGAAAGCCTGGCTGGTACTCATAAATCTTCACCCCTGCCTCCAGCAGCTGCTTATAGTAGGACTGTGTCAGCAGGAAGACCATCTTCTTATCCGGGATACCCGGTGTCATAATCCTTACATCAATACCACTTTTGGCAGCAAGACATAGAGCAGTCATCATCTCATTATCAATGATCAGATAGGGGGTGCAGATATATACATAATGTTTGGCTCTGTTGATGATATTCAGATATACATTCTCACCAACCGTCTCTCCATCCAGCGGCGTATCACAGAATGGCTGAACAAAGCCGTCACTTTCAAACTGATCCTTGTGCCATGTATGAGGCAGGTAATGGTCAAATTCGGCATAATCTCTGGATCTTGTCACTACCTTCCACATATGAAGGAACATGGCTGTCATATTCCAGACAGCCTCGCCTTTCAGCATAACTGCAGTGTCCTTCCAATGTCCGAACCTTTCCTTCTGGTTAATATACTCGTCTGCAAGATTGATCCCGCCTGTAAATCCCACATATCCGTCAATGATACAGAACTTTCGGTGGTCACGATTGTTCAGGACAATATTCAAAATGGGGCGGAAGGTATTAAATACCTCACACTTGATCCCTTTTTCACGGAGCTGAAGATAATATTTGTGAGGAAGCGTTGTAAGGCATCCCATATCATCATAGATCAGCCGTACATCTACCCCTTCCTTAACCTTCTTCTCTAGGATATCCAGAATGGTCCGCCACATTACTCCATCATGGATAATAAAGTATTCAATAAAAATATAATGCTTTGCCTGATTCAGTTCTTTGATAAGCACAGGAAACATATCGTCACCCACTTGAAAATACTCAGCTGTAGTATTCTCATGTACCGGATATCCGGAAGAACGAAAAATGTAATCCGATTGTATACAGGCCGAGCGATCTGCCGCCTCCAGCTTCTCCCTGGTGTCTGAATCATCTTTCAAATAATCACTGGTCTGTACAAGCATTTCATTAAACTGCATCTGCATGGTCCTGGCGATCCTGGACTGTCCAAACACAAGATAAAGTACCAGTCCGAAAATAGGAAGACTGAGGATCAGCATTGCCCAGGCCAGCTTGTAAGAAGGATTGATCTCTCTGTTTACGATCCACAGCACAACAAGAATGCTTAAGATAGTAAGTCCTACTGAAATATATCTGGAATAGCTGGCAGCTTTTAAGAACAGAAGCAGGAGCCACCCCAGCTGTACAGCCATGGCAAGCACCACATAAAACAATCGATTAAAAATAAGTTTTGTGATTTTCTTCAGTATGATCATAATCTCCTGTCCTTTCCCGCCAGCTTTCCAACTGTTTCCCTATCATGCATAGTGATGCCACCGTCAGAAAGTATATCCGTTTAAAAGTATATCCGTTTAGATAAAAATCCCTGACCGTATCAGTCAGGGATTTCTTGCGCACAATTAATTATATTTACGTTTTCTTGCGGCTTCAGATTTTTTCTTACGACGAACGCTTGGCTTCTCGTAATGCTCTCTCTTACGGATTTCCTGCTGGATACCCGCTTTCGCACAACTTCTCTTAAATCTGCGAAGAGCGCTATCTAAAGTCTCGTTCTCTTTGACGATTACGTTTGACATAGACCCACACCTAACCTCCCTCCAGTTGTAGATTGTGCTGAAATACAACTGTATGGGTATTTTTCTTGCACAAACATTATTATATATCATACCCTGCTGGTTCGTCAACAACTTTTGGCTTTTTTTGCAAAATCTTTTTGCATATTCCTGCCTGGTCTGAATCTTTTTCCAAAAGACGGATTATTTCAGCTGTCCTTCCAGAATACCAGCAGCTGCTGCAATAGCCTCATCTGCTTTTTCAGGATTACGTCCGCCGGCCTGGGCCATATTCGGACGTCCGCCACCGCCGCCGCCAACAATAGCAGCCACAGCTTTTACAAGATTACCTGCATGTGCTCCTGCCTTCTGGGCAGCATCTGTAGCCATGGCAAGTACATTTACCTTACCATCATTCACTGCAGCAAGGACAACTACGCCTTCGCCCAGTTTTTCCTTCAGCTGATCGCCCAGGTCACGAAGTCCGTTCATATCAACGCCCTCTACCTTTGCAGCAAGAAGACGAATGCCCTTCACTTCCACAACCTGATCCATAACGTCCCCAAGTGCTCCCTGTGCCAGCTTACTCTTAAGGGATTCGTTCTCGGAAGATACTGCCTTTA
This sequence comes from Blautia sp. 1033sp1_1033st1_G9_1033SCRN_220408, assembly GCF_040929965.1. Taxonomy (NCBI): domain Bacteria; kingdom Bacillati; phylum Bacillota; class Clostridia; order Lachnospirales; family Lachnospiraceae; genus Blautia; species Blautia sp. 1033sp1_1033st1_G9_1033SCRN_220408. The sequence continues at coordinate 203,961 of NZ_JBFKZO010000003.1, forward strand.
ATTCACTCTGCAGATGCTGGATCTTCTCCACTACCTGAGATGGATTTGCCTTTAATGCTTTGGCAGCTTCCTGAAGCATTTCTTCCTGTTTCTTGTAATATTCGATAACACCTTTGCCTGTAAGAGCCTCAATACGGCGTACACCAGCTGCAATACCTGCTTCGGAAACAATCTTGAACAGCATGATCTCCCCTGTATTTGCTACATGGGTACCACCGCAAAGTTCCTTGGAGAAATCCCCCATGGAAACCACACGTACCTTCTGGGCATATTTCTCTCCGAACAATGCCATAGCTCCGGATTTCTTTGCTTCCTCGATGTCCATCACATTTGTATTAACAGGAAGGGATGCCTGGATCTTTTCATTTACAAGATCCTCTACCTTTGACAGCTCTTCACTGGTCATTGCCTGGAAATGAGCAAAATCAAAACGCAGTCTGTCTGGTGTTACAAGGGAACCCTTCTGCTCTACATGTGCACCAAGTACAGCCTTTAATGCCTTCTGAAGCAGATGTGTAGCACTGTGGTTCTTCTCTGTATCTTTTCTTGCCTGGCTGTCCACGATCAGAGAAACGGTCTCTCCCTCTGAGATCATGCCAGACTCCATGTAACCAACATGGCCAAACTTGCCGCCACGAAGCTTAATGGTATCTTCTACAACAAATCTGCCATTTGCAGTCTGGATCACACCAGTGTCGCCAACCTGACCGCCCATAGTTGCATAAAATGGTGTCTGCTCTACAAATACAGTACCCTTCTGTCCTTCCATAAGGGAAGATACTACTTCTGTCTCTGTAGTAAGAACGGTCACCTTGGAATCAAAAGTCAGATGATCATAGCCTACAAACTCAGTAGTAACAGAGGTATCGATCTGGTCATATACTGTAGCATCTGCGCCCATGTAGTTTGTTACTTCACGGGCATCACGAGCTTTTTTCCTCTGCTCATCCATAGCAGCCTTAAAGCCATCCTCGTCTACCTGGTATCCCTTTTCCTCCAGGATCTCTTTTGTAAGATCAAGAGGGAATCCATAAGTATCATACAGCTTGAATGCATTGGCACCGGAAAGTGTCTTCTCCCCTGCCTGGTTCATATCCTCTTCCATGTCGCCAAGGATACGCAGACCCTGGTCAATGGTCTTATTGAACTGATTCTCTTCATTGGTAAGTACCCTGAAGATGAAATCCTTCTTTTCTTCCAGCTCCGGATATCCGTCCTTGGAACCATTGATCACTTCCTCACTAAGCTTGGAAAGGAATGCTCCCTCAATACCAAGAAGGCGTCCATGACGGGCTGCACGGCGGATCAGACGGCGAAGCACATAGCCTCTTCCTTCATTGGTAGGCATAATACCATCAGAGATCATAAATGTAGCAGAACGGATATGGTCTGTGATCAGACGGATAGAAACATCATACTCATGCTTCACGCCGTACTCTTTGCCTGAAATCTTGCTTACAAGATTACGCAGGGAGCAGATGGTATCCACATCAAAAATGGAATCCACATCCTGTACAACTACAGCCAGACGCTCAAGCCCCATACCTGTATCAATATTCTTCTGTTTCAGTTCTGTGTAATTGCCGTTTCCGTCATTCTCAAACTGTGTAAAAACATCGTTCCAGACTTCCATATAGCGGTCACAGTCACAGCCAACTGTACAGCCTGGCTTACCGCAGCCATACTTCTCACCACGGTCATAATAGATCTCTGAACATGGACCGCAAGGACCTGCTCCATGCTCCCAGAAGTTGTCTTCTTTGCCGAATTTGAAAATACGCTCTGCCGGGATGCCGATCTCTTTATTCCAGATCTGGAAAGCTTCATCATCATCCACATATACAGAAGGGTACAACCTGTCCGGATCCAGTCCTACTACCTTTGTAAGGAACTCCCAGGACCAGTTCAGTGCCTCTCTCTTAAAATAATCGCCAAAGGAAAAATTGCCAAGCATCTCAAAAAATGTACCATGACGGGCAGTCTTTCCTACATTCTCAATATCACCTGTACGAATACACTTCTGACAGGTACTTACCCTTGTGCGAGGCGGCTTCTCAGCTCCTGTAAAGTATGGTTTTAAAGGTGTCATACCTGCATTGATCAGAAGAACACTTTTGTCTCCCTGAGGAACCAGGGGAAAGCTTTTCATTACAAGGTGTCCCTTGCTTTCCATGAAATCCAGAAACATCTTTCGAAGTTCGTTCACTCCGTATTTCTTCATTTCTATTTCCTCCTACATCGTTCAAAATGTCCACAGCCACTTGTTTGCAGCTGCGGAAGCACTGTTTTTTATCTTAGCATATCTTATTATTTTAAGCAAACTTTATTGAATTTTTTCTTTCCACGCTTCAGGATCACGCCTTCACCCTGGAAGTCTTCTTTTTTCATGGCATGTCGGATGTCAGTATTCTTCTCTCCGTCAATAGAAACTCCACCCTGTTCAATGGCTCTTCTGCCCTCGGAACGGGTAGGAACAAGACCTGATTTTACAAGAAGAGTGATCAGATCAATGGTCCCATCCTCTGCAAAATCACTTTCCTCAAGCTCTGTACATGGCATATGGGCTGTATCTGCACTGCCGCCGAACAGTGCCTGTGCACCGGCCTGGGCCTTCTTTGCCTCTTCTTCTCCGTGAACAAGTTCTGTCAGCTGGTATGCCAGGATATCTTTGGCTTTGTTCAGCTGGCTTCCTTCCCATTTCTCCATTTCCTGAATCTCCTCCAAAGGAAGGAAGGTAAGAAGCTTCATGCATTTGATCACATCTGCATCATCTACATTACGCCAGTACTGGTAGAAATCAAATGGAGAGGTTTTATTAGGATCCAGCCATACAGCTCCGGACTGGGTTTTGCCCATCTTCTTGCCTTCTGAATTAAGCAGAAGAGTGATGGTCATTGCATAAGCATCTTTGCCCAGCTTTCTGCGGATCAGCTCTGTACCGCCCAGCATGTTGCTCCACTGGTCATCGCCGCCGAACTGCATATTGCAGCCGTATTTCTGGAACAGCATGTAGAAGTCATAGCTCTGCATGATCATGTAGTTAAATTCAAGGAAGCTTAAGCCTCTTTCCATACGCTGCTTGTAACACTCAGCTGTCAGCATTCTGTTGACTGAGAAATGAGGGCCAACCTCTCTTAAAAGCTCTACGTAATTCAGGTTCATCAGCCAGTCTGCATTATTCACCATCATAGCCTTGCCATCTGAAAAATCAATAAAGCGTTCCATCTGCTTCTTGAAACAGTCAATGTTATGCTGAATGGTTTCCTTAGTCATCATCTGACGCATATCTGTTCTGCCGGAAGGATCTCCGATCATACCTGTACCGCCGCCTAACAGTGCGATAGGACGGTTGCCTGCCATCTGAAGACGTTTCATCAGGCAAAGTGCCATAAAGTGTCCTACATGAAGACTGTCTGCTGTGGGGTCAAAGCCAATATAAAATGTAGCCTTACCATTATTTACCAATTCTTTGATCTCGTCCTCGTCTGTCACCTGCGCGATCAGACCTCTCGCTTTCAGTTCTTCCCAAACTGTCATCTTTCTTTCCTCCTGTTAATAAAAAAGTCCCGGCTCCTTGTCCTTTTAGGACGAGAACCGGGATCCCGTGATACCACCTAAATTTGCTGAGAACTCACATTCTCTGCCTCCGCAAGTGACTGGCTCTTATAGCAAATCACTTCAGCCTTGTAACGGACGCCACACCGCCGCAGCCTACTAAGACAGATCATCTGTTGGGTGCGGAACTCCGGGAGGTATTCACATAATTTCCACCTGCGCCTCTCACCCTCCGGCTGCTCTCTGTAGACTTATCCTTATGCTACTCTTTCCCATCCAAGTCTTTTTCTGATATATTTGCAAGTATACAAAGATGCCCCCAAAAAGTCAAGGCTTTTCCAGGGTGCTTTTACAACTTAATGCAATGCAGTCACCGTTTTAAAAGAAATCTGCACCATACCAAAATTATAAAAAATCAGTTTATTGTTCTCCATACACCGGTTCTTTCAAAATTCTCTGCCGCCATTCCTGCTGCTTTTACGATCTTCGGATCGTATCCCAGCATATCCAGAAGACGTATCGCATTTCTGGTGGTTGCCCTTCCTTTTCTCAGGATATAATCAAACACCACTTCATGCTCACGTACCTCTTCCTGAAAATGGTAATTCTCATAAACACCATTCAGGATATAAGAAAGCTCAATATCATGAGTGGCTGCAAAAGGCAGGATCCATTTTTTGTCAAGAGCATTCAGGATCTGAGAGGATGCAGCTATTCTTTCAATCGTATTGGTTCCTCGAAGGACCTCATCAATGATGCACAATAGAGGAACTTCTTTTTTACCTTCATCCAGAATCCTTTTCAGGGATTTGATCTCTACAATAAAATAACTTTCGCCGCCGGACAAATCATCCCTAAGAGCCATGGAAGTCATAACCTTCAAAAAAGGAGCCTTGTAACAGCTGCAGGTACAGGTAAGTAAGGTCTGCGCCAGAATACTGTTTAAAGCCACATTTTTAAGGAATGTAGACTTTCCGGAAGCATTGGAGCCTGTCACAAGTGTGCCGCCCTTAGCCTGGATACTGTTGGCAACTGCTTCTGTAAGAAGGGGATGATACAGATCAGCCGCTTCCAGGGAAACAGGCTGTGCTGTAGTATAAGGCAGAAATTCCGGCCTGCACCAGTAAGACAGCATTTCACGAAAGGATGCTATAGAAATAGCAGCATCCAGTTCTCCGATGCATTGGATCATCTGCAGGATCTGCCCGGTCTTTCCCTGAACCTGATCCAGCAGGCTGTTATATACAAGAATATCTACATGGGTGAGCATACGCACATAGTCCATCACTACCTGAAGGCCATCCCCAGCTCCATTACTGCCAGTGATAAAAACAGATCTTTTCCGAATTTTGTGAAAGGCCTTCCTGCCCTCCCTGATACCATCCATCTGCTCCTTGATTTCCGGCCAATCCACTGGTTCCAATTCATCTGCAGCTGAAAGCATACGTATCAGCTGGGAAAAACAGATAAGGTAGGCTTCGATCAGCTTCCTGTCCCTGCCGGCATAATACACCACCACATTGGTGATCATGATGATCAGCAAAAAGAAAAATCCATAAACCGGCGAAAAAGGAAGGATCACCAGGCTGGCCAGAAGTACCAGAAGAAGGACCGCATGAATCCCTGCATGCACTCTTGGCGCATCCTTTAAGGCCAGTACTGTATCCGAGAGAGAGCCTGCGCCATTTTTGCTGATTTTGGCCAAAGACTGCAAAAGCCTTTCTCTTTTTTGCTGGGAAGCAGCAAAGAACTGAATCAGATCTTCTCTTTTATCTGCTTCTTCTTTTGAAAACACGGGAAGCCTCATCATGGAATAAAGCACATCCTCTCCTGGTGAGGAAATGGTCTGATTCACCATCATATACATACTGTCCAGATCCAGGTCATTCCAGGTAATGTCATCAATATAAAATCGATCTTCTTTTATCCGTTTGTAGTAATGAGAGATCTTATCCAGATCCCCTGGCTCATATCTACGCTGCGACGGCTTTCCGTACGCGTTTCTGATCTTTTGAAGAAGCTGTTTTTGGTTTTTCCTGTTTTCATGCAGTATCCATATGACAAACAGCAGGATAAATCCTGCTGCCATCAAAATCGATGTAAGGTATGAATGGTTCATCCCAGCCTCCTTTATACCCAGTCAACAAAAAACATATGATCCTTATATTGACAGGATTTCACTTTACTGAAATTAAGTGGCTGTTTCCAGTATGCACTGATCGTCATAAAATACATATAATTGAAGTCTTTTGTATCAATGCCTTTCAACGTTCTCTTAGTCCCATTTGTCACATATTCATTAAAAATCTTCATCGCTTCACTGGCTGCCTGATAAGCAAGCTCCCTGTTATCAAACTGCCCATTCAGACGTTTCAGAAGTACTCCATTTGTCACAACTGAATACTGTGGGAACGTGGTGCCATGGTACAGCACATAACGTACACTGGATGGAAACTCCCTGTCTGCCTTAATGGTACGGTTCAGCACGGTAAGTACTACAGCTTCCATACCTACCAGCCCCTGATTGCCAGCCTCAGACTCGCAGAAAGCTGCCAACAGATCCAGATCAGACTTTTCTCCGTTAGCAACACCCGGATGGCTTAAGTATTCCTTCATTACTGTATAATTTCTGGCATTTTTCTCATCATAGACAATCATGGTCTTATCATTGGCAACCACATTTGGAGCAGCAACCTGAGAAGCAACACCGCTGGAGCTGAACTTATAAGATATACCGTCGATCACTGCTGTTGTATTGGTATACATAACCCCTTTGGAATTAAAATAATATGTTTTGCCATTTAATGTAAGCCAACCGGTCTGTGCACGTCCATCCGTTGGATTAAAATAATATTTCTTCTTTGAAATGGTGTAAAAGCCCTTCTGGTAACGGAAGCCTGTTGATTTTACAAAATAGTAATATGCTCCATCTACCTTCTGAAGACCGGTATACATAAAACCGCTCTTTGGGCTGAAATACCGGGCATGCTGTTTGGAATTCACTACCCAGCCTGTAGCCATACGGCCGGAACCGGAGAAGTACCGCTTCCTGCCGGAAACAGTTACCCATCCCTTCAGCATGGCACCTGTGTTCTTTTTAAAATAATACCGGTATCCATTGGCATCTTTCATCCATCCAGTAACCATACGTCCGTTTGCAGGGGAAAAATAACGTGTGATCCCAGACTTGTCCTTTACAAAGCCGGTGGCCATGATCCCTTTGCCCATGGAAAAGTACCGTACTTTCCGGCCCTTACTGTCTAACTGCCAGCCCTTTACCTGTACCCCTGTTTTCTTATTGAAATAATATTTCTTTCCGTTCAGGTTCAGCCAGCCTTTATGCTTCTTGCCGCTGTCATCTATGTAGTATGTTTTCCCTTTTACTGTACGAAATCCCTTGGCAGCAGCCTTTACTTCCCCTGCTCCCATTTGTAATGTGAGTACTGCAGCAAATACCGCTAACAGCACCAGTAAAAAATGATTCCTGGAAAATTTTTTTGCTTTTTCACTCATATCCGTCTCTCCGTTTGTCAAATTATGTCGATTTCATTTCAAAGATTACAAAGTTGTTAAATTTCTTTCATTATATCCTAAGATAATAAATCTGTCAATTCATTGTAATTATGTTGCTGTGCACAGGTGTAATTATGATTCACACAAATCTTGTCCTGTTCATAAGATGAAGTGTAAACAATTTCTGGAGGATTTTAACATGAGTGATTTAGCAGCTACCAACTGTGGATGTTCTGAGGAAAGATCCGGATGCGGATGTGGATGTGACAACGGATGCGGATGCAACAGCAATGGATGCGGATGCGGCAACAATGGATGCGGATGCGGCAACAATGGATGCCTGGGCTTCAACAACCTGAACAACGGGAACTGTAATTGCATACTCTGGCTCATCATCATACTTTGCCTTAGCGGATGCAATGGTTATGGAAACAACTGCAATGGCTGCGGCAGTAATGACTGCAGCTGGCTGATCATTGTACTTTTGCTCCTGTCAGGCTATGGCGGATGCGGATGTGGATGCTGATCATTCCTGTCCTTGGGGCGCTTAATGCGCCCCTTTTGTCTGTGGGTTTCTCTCTTTTTCCCGTTCCTCCTGATCCTTTCTTTTTTGTTCCACACATTCCAGATCTATTTCATAAAAGGCAGTTCCATCAAAAATAATTCGCTGCCTGCCATTCTCTTTCTTTTCCATATCGATCTCCTGCTTTCATTCTTTCTATCAGTTTATGTCACAGGCCGCTGTCCTGTCATATTTTAATAATAAAATCATAAATTAGTAAAGATCACGGGGCAGATCTGCCCCTATTTAAGGAGGTTTTAAATGGATCAAAACTGGAAAGACAACCCTAAACTGTCACAATTAGACCGCGGGAAATTAGATATGCTTTCCCAACTGGCCATGCAGGGAGCAGGGAAAAGCCCTTCCCAGATGCTGCCTTACATCATGAGTGCAGCTGCCCGGGGAAAGCAGGCAGGTATGAATTTTTCAGATAATGAGATTGATACCATCATACAGGTACTAAAAATTGGAAAAAGCCCGGAAGAAACCCGGAAACTGGATCAGGTAATACAACTTATGAAAATGATAAAATGAATATAAAAACAGCCATGAACCAATTTCTGCTGTTCATGGCTGAATCATTTTACTCAGATTTTGAAATACCTTCCATCATGCATTCACGTAAAAAAGCAAGAGCATGTGCAGTTGCCTGCTGTCGGATCTTGGTGCGGTTCCCTGTGAAATGGAACTCCCGTGTAACAACCTTGCCATTATAACAACAGCCCATAAATACAGTGCCCACAGGTGTTTCCTTTGTGCCTCCGTCAGGGCCTGCCAGCCCTGTAATAGAAAGGCAGATGTCAGCCTCTGCCGCATTACATCCTCCCTTTGCCATTTCCTTTGCGCATTTGGCTGAAACAGCACCTTCCAGCTTCAGTGTGGCTTTCTTTACGCCAAGGCATTTTCTCTTGGCACGATTACTGTATGTGACAAAACCATGGGTAAATACCTGGGATGCACCTGGCACATTCACGATCCTGGCTGCAATCTCTCCACCTGTGCAGGACTCAGCCAATGCAAGTGTGAGCTGCTGGTCACGAAGCATATCTACCACCGCTTCTTCCAGTGTTTTCTCTGCCTCAGTTGCAAATATATTTCTGCCAAACCTGCGTTTCAGTTCCCTTACCACAGGTTTGATCAGTTTTTTGCCTTCCTTCTCGTCAGACGCCTTTGCAGTGATCCGCAAATGTACTTCACCTACTTTTGCATAAGGTGCAATGGTAGGATTGGTCTGTGCCTGGATCATATCCTGAATATCCTCTGCCACCTGGCTCTCGCCAATCCCGCAGATCTTCACTACCTGGGAGTAAATGATTTCCGGCTGTTTTTTGCGGAGATAAGGATAAACCTCCTCTGTAAACATAGGCTTTAATTCTACCGGAGGTCCGGGAAGCAGAATGGCAATCTTCCCATCCTTCTCAAGGATCAGCCCAGGAGCTGTCCCATTGTGATTATCCAGTACAAGTGCCCCCTCTGGAATGAGTGCCTGCTTATAGTTATTCGATGTGATGCGGCGCTGGGAATTATTTTTCTTATATTCTTTCATATAGCGCTCGATGCGCTCCTTGGAATGTGCATCCTCAACAAGAGGCATCCCCATCACTTCAGCTGTTACCTCTTTGGTAAGGTCATCCTCTGTAGGTCCAAGACCACCGGTAAGGATCACAACATCAGACCGGTCCAGTGCCGTACGGATCACTGCCTTCATCCGTTCTTCATTGTCTCCTACCACACTCTGATAATATACAGTCAGACCAAGGTTCGCACATTCCACTGCCAGATATGCACTGTTGGTATTCACAATATTACCAAGCAATATCTCGGTTCCTACCGTTACAATCTCTGCAATCATATTTTTTCCTTTCGCAGTTATTATTCCTGCATGGATAATACGTTCTTATTCTCCATAATGTAAGTCAACAGTGAGATAATCGTCAATGCCAGTGAGATCCATACAAAACCACGGGCAAGGATGTGAAAGATGCCATCAAAGTTCAGGATCAGCAAAATGATCATGATCATCTGAGCGGTTGTCTTAAATTTGCCCCAGTAATTGGCTGCGATCACTACTCCGTTCTCAGCTGCGATCAGGCGGAACCCACTGATAATAAATTCTCTGGCGATGATGATGATCACAATCCAGGCCTCCAGACGGTTCAATTCCACCATACAGATCAGGGAAGAGCATACCAGAAGCTTATCAGCCAGAGGATCCATAAACTTTCCAAAATTCGTAACAAGATTATTCTTTCTTGCAAGATGACCGTCCATCCAGTCCGTAATGCTGGCTCCTACAAAAATAACAAGACAGATATAGCGGTTCGCAGCACCTCCCCAGCCTGTAAGGCTGAACAGGACAAAAAACGGCACCATGATCATTCTTGCAACCGTAAGTTTATTCGGTATATTCATCTTCCAATTCTCCTATCAAGTCATATTCCAATGCACCGGTGATCCGTACATTCACAAAATCTCCTGTTACCAGAAGCTCTCCTGTCTGCACAAAAATATAGCCATCTACCTTTGGTGCATCTCCATAAGTCCTGCCAATATAAGCACTTTCTCCTGAAATCTGACCTTCGATCATCACAGATACTACCTGCCCGACCCTCTGCTGGCCCTTTTCCAGGGATATTTCCTGCTGAAGCTCCATCAGCTGATCTTTTCTTTCTTCCTTTAATTCTTCGGGGATCTGTCCCTCCATGGAAGCAGCTGGTGTATCTTCTTCCTGAGAGTAAGTAAAAACTCCCAGACGGTCAAATTCCATCTGATCCACAAAATCCATCAGTTCCTGATAGTCTTCTTCTGTTTCTCCTGGGAAACCGGTGATCAGCGTGGTACGAAGGATAATATCAGGAATCTCACTGCGAAGCTTCTCTATGATTTCCACCAATTCTGCTTTTGTTGTCCTGCGGCCCATTCTTTTCAGAACCGGATCGCTGGCATGCTGGATTGGAAGATCTAGATAATTACATATCTTTTCTTCTTCCTTCATGACCTGGATCAACTCATCATAAATCTCTTCCGGATAGCAATACAGAATACGTATCCATCTGATTCCTTGAATCTTACAAAGCTCTTTCAGAAGGATATGAAGAGATTTCTTACCATAAAGATCCTTGCCATATACTGTAGTCTCCTGGGCTACAAGAATCAGCTCCTTCACACCTTGTTCTGCCATATCCATAGCCTGCTTAAGAAGGCGTTCCATAGGAACACTGCGGTACCTGCCACGCAATTTGGGGATAATGCAGTAAGTGCAGTGCTTATCACAGCCTTCTGCAATCTTCAGATATCCATAATGACCACCTGTAGTAAGCACACGCCTGCCCAGATCTTCCGGCAGATAGTCAATGTCTTTAAATTCCTGGAAATGTTTTCCGGCTTTTGCGGCTTCCATTGCCTTCAGGATCTCCCCATAAGAAGTAGTACCAAGAACGGCGTCTACCTCTGGAATCTCCTGAATAATTTCTTCTTTATAGCGCTGTGCCATACATCCTGTAACGATCAAAACTTTACAGGAACCGGCTTTCTTATATTCTGCCATTTCAAGGATCGTATTCACACTTTCCTCTTTGGCGTCTCCGATAAAGCAGCAGGTATTTACAATAATAGCATCTGCCATTGTCTCATCGTCAACAATCTCATGACCATTCCTGGTAAGAAGCCCCAGCATTTCTTCTGAGTCCACCAGATTCTTGTCACATCCCAGGGAAACAAATAATAATTTCATATAATCATGCCTCTTCTGACAAAGACTCCTCTGCAGAAGCAGTATTCTCCTCTTTTGATGTCTCTGTTGCTGTCTCTTCTGCTGCAGCTACTTCTTCCTCATCCTCATGCTTGCCAGGAAGGATCTTTACTTTTCCTTTGTAAAGTTCATCAATAGCAATGGCCAGAGGTTTCTTTCCGGCTGCTCCTTCTACAAGTGGTTTGGATCCGGCGATCAGCTGGCGTGCACGCTTACTGGTAGCAAGTACCAGAGAATAACGGCTGTTCAGAACCATGCTCTCGTCGTCGTCTTCGTTATTTGTATTGATTGCCTCGATTAATTCTGAATAAGATGGATGAATCATATCTATCCTGCTCCTTTTTATAATTTTATATTGTAAAGTCATTCTCCTGTCCTGACATAGTCCGGACAGGTTCAAACCTTTCACACCTGTAATACGTAAATGTCTGTGATCTTATCTTATCATATTGCACCTTTCAGCCCAGCTGACTGGCCTCCTTACGAAGTTCCTGGATAAAACCAAGATTCCTGCTGATCCGGCTGTGTTCGCTTTGGATGATCCTGTGAAGCTCATCCACACAGATTTCCAGCTCATCATTTAAAAGAAGATAATCATATTCCTCCACACCCTGGGATTCTTCTGCTGCCCTGTGAAGACGGCTCTCGATCACCTGGGGTGTTTCTGTACCTCTGCCAACAAGACGGTTTTTCAGCTCTGACATAGATGGAGGTGCAATAAAGATCAGCAATGCTTCCGGATTCTTTGCTTTGATTTTGCGGGCTCCCTGAATCTCGATCTCAAGGATCACATCCTTACCTGCATTTAGCTGTTCTTCTACATAGGCACGGGGCGTCCCATAATAATTCTTTACATACTGGGCATATTCAATGAGGGCATCCTTTTGGATCAGCTCCTCAAATTCTTCCCTTGTACGGAAGAAATATTCTTTTCCATCTTGCTCTCCCGGTCTGGGGGATCTGGTGGTAACAGAAACAGACAATGCATAATTGTCATATTTTTCCATCAGACGTTTCATTACAGTGCCTTTCCCGGCACCAGAAAATCCAGATACTACAACAAGTATCCCTTTACTCATGGTTCTCTCCCCTGCTTTCATATTCATATACTTCTGCAAATCTTCTGGCAATGGTATCCGGCTGTAATGCCGACAATACAAGGTAATCATCCGATGTGATGATCACTGCTTTTGTCTTTCGTCCCTGTGTGGCATCGATCAGTGAACGGGTGCCTTTGATACTCTGCACCATCCGCTTCACAGGTGCTGCATCCGGGCTTACAACTGCAACAATCTTCTGGGAATTTACCACATTACCAAAACCAATATTAATTAATTTTGCCATAAAACAAATCTCCAGGTTCTTTACTCAATGTTCTGAATCTGCTCACGGATCTTTTCGATCTCTGTTTTCAAATCAATGGCAATATCTGATATCACAAGATCACTGGACTTGGAAAGAATGGTATTGGCTTCCCGGTTCATCTCCTGTGCCATAAAATCCAGCTTACGTCCAATACCGTCGGACTCCTCCAGCATTTTCCTCATCCCGGCAATATGGCTGTGAAGCCGTACTGTCTCTTCATCATTACAGATCTTATCAGAAAACATCACAACCTCAGCTGCGATCCTGGCATCATCAAACTGGGTATCTGCCAGAAGTTCATGAACCTTAGCCTCCAGTTTCTCTTTGTAAGCATCTACTACAAGCGGAGAGCGCTGCTCTACTATCGTCACCTTCTCATCCAGCCCCTGCAGCTTCAAAACCAGATCATTCTTCAGGTGCTCGCCCTCACGTTCCCTGGCTGCAACAAACTTCTCACATGCCTCCATAAGAGGCTGTTCAAGACAGTTCCATAACTCCTCTTCATCCAGTGACTGCTCCTCCATAGTAAAAACATCCGGATATCTGGAAAGTGCGGACACCTTCATGTCGTAGTCCAGACCAAAATCCTGTGCCATTTCTTTCAGATAGCCAAGATATTCCGCTGCCAGTTCTCTGTTATACTTCAGCGATCCCTGGCTCAAGGTATAATCTTCATAGGAAATAAATACATCTACCTTGCCTCTCTGAATATATTTCTTCAGAAGATTTCGCACAGTACTCTCCAGAAAGCTAAGCTTTCTGGGCATCTTTATACTCAGGTCAAGATATCTGTGGTTTACAGATTTTAACTCAACTGTTATTTTTCTTTCTTTCGTGATAACTTCGGCTCGTCCGAAGCCAGTCATGCTTTTTATCATTGTCTTTCTTTTCTTCCTCCGAACATATAGATTTATTATAATTCATTCAATAACCCTAGTCAAACCCTTTTTTTACGTGTATACTAAAGTAAGTGCACAAACAAAGCATTAAGGCTGTTGGAAGCTTTGCCAGGTGCATTTACTTTTTAACGTATATTCCCTCTGAAAGGAGTTTTTCATATGGCATTTGACGGCATCACCATTGCAGCAATGGTAAAAGAACTGAACACCAGCCTGAAAGGCGGCAGGATCAACAAAATCGCCCAGCCTGAAAGCGACGAGCTGCTGATCACAGTCAGAGGCCAGGATGGCCAGAAGCGGCTGCTGCTCTCCGCTTCCCCATCCCTGCCTCTGCTTTACTTTACATCTAAGAACCGTATCAGCCCCCTTACTGCTCCCAATTTCTGCATGCTTTTACGGAAGCATATCGGCAGTGCGCGGATCACAGATATTACACAGTCCGGCATGGAGCGTGTAGTACAGTTCCACCTGGAACATTTAAATGAATTAGGAGATGTATGCCATAAAATACTGATCATGGAGCTTATGGGCAAACACAGCAACCTGATCTTCTGCGATGACAAGGGTATGATCCTGGACAGCATCAAACATGTTTCTTCCAATATGAGTTCTGTCCGCGAAGTCCTTCCAGGCCGTGAATACTTTATTCCCAAAACCCAGGACAAGCTGGATCCGCTTACCATCACAGAAGAAGAATTTATATCCGACATCTGCCCAAAGCCACTTCCGGCGGCCAAAGCCATTTATTCATCCCTTACAGGGATCAGTCCTGTTATGGCTCAGGAAGTCTGCTTCCGTGCATCTATTGACGGAAATGATTCCATGCAGTCTCTTAATGAAGCTGCACGCACTCATCTTTACCATACCTTTGCAAGGATCATGGATCAGGTAAAAGAAGGCAGTTTTACCCCTAATATTATATTCCGGGGGGATGAACCTGTGGAATACGGAGTGCTGGATTTCCAGCAATATGGGCTGGAATACCATAGCGTATCCTTTGACAGCGTTTCCCAGATGCTGGAAACCTACTATGCCTCCAGGGATCTGATCACAAGGATCCGTCAAAAATCTGCTGATCTTCGCAGGATCGTCCAGACAGCCTTGGAACGCAACCGCAAAAAGCTGATGCTTCAGCAAAAACAGATGAAGGATACTGAGAAAAAAGACAAATACAAGATATATGGTGAATTGATCAACACCTATGGTTATGGTCTGGAAGAAGGTGTAAAATCATTTAAAGCTTTGAATTACTATACCAATGAGGAAATTACCATTCCTTTGGATCCTCAACTTACCCCTCAGGAAAATTCCAAAAAGTATTTTGACCGGTACCAGAAGCTGAAACGTACCCAGGAGGCACTTGAAGAACAGATCAAGGAAACCACGGAAGAGATCCAGCATCTGGAATCTATTTCCAATGCATTAGATATTGCCCGCGAGGAAAGTGATCTATCCCAGATCAAAGAGGAACTGACAGAATTTGGTTATATCAAAAAGCATTATACCTCCAAAAAAGGTGCCAAAATGCAGACAAAATCCAAACCCTTCCATTACATATCCAGTGACGGGTATGACATCTATGTGGGAAAGAACAATTATCAGAATGATGAACTGACTTTCAAATTCGCATCCGGAAACGACTGGTGGTTCCATGCAAAGAAAATGCCAGGTTCCCACGTAGTAGTCAAAACAAAGGATGGTACTCTTCCGGACCGCACCTTTGAAGAAGCCGGCAGTCTGGCCGCCTATTATTCTCAGGGCCGTACTGCCCCTAAAGTAGAAATCGATTATCTGCAAAAGAAAAATGTAAAAAAACCAGCTGGCGCAAAGCCAGGATTTGTGGTATATTACACCAACTATTCTCTGATGGCTGTTCCGGATATTTCTTCTCTTTCCGAAGCATAATTCTTTTAGAACAAGCACATTGGTTCAAATACAAAGGAGTTTCATTTTATGAGTATACTAAACGTAGAACATTTGACCCATGGTTTTGGAGACAGAGCCATCTTTCATGATGTGTCCTTCCGCCTTTTAAAAGGGGAGCACATTGGCCTTGTAGGTGCTAACGGCGAGGGCAAATCTACTTTTTTCAATATTGTTACAGGAAAACTGATGCCTGATGAAGGTAAGATAGAATGGTCCAAAAATGTACGGATCGGTTATCTGGACCAGCACTCTGTACTTTTGGCAGGAATGACCATTGAAGATGTATTAAAATCTGCATTTTCCTGGCTTTTCCAGATGGAAGAACGAATGAACAGTATCTGTGATCAGCTAGGGGATGCGTCTCCGGAAGAAATGGAAAATCTGATGGAAGAGCTTGGTACTATCCAGGATACCCTGACTCTTCATGATTTTTACGTAATAGATGCAAAAGTTGAGGAAGTTGCCCGGGCACTGGGGCTTCTGGAGCTTGGCCTTGACCGGGATGTAACGGATCTTAGCGGTGGTCAGCGTACAAAGGTTCTGCTTGCCAAGCTTCTTCTGGAAAAGCCGGATATCCTGCTCCTTGACGAGCCTACCAACTATCTGGATGTAGAGCACATTGCCTGGCTGAAGCGCTACCTTCAGGATTATGAAAATGCTTTTATCCTGATTTCCCATGACATTTCTTTCCTGAATGATGTGATCAATCTGGTTTATCATATGGAAAATCAGGAACTGAACCGTTATGTTGGAGATTATACCCATTTCCAGGAAGTATATGAAGTAAAAAAAGCCCAGCTGGAAGCTGCTTACCGAAAACAGCAGCAGGAAATCAGCGAGCTTAAGGATTTTGTTGCCAGAAATAAAGCAAGAGTGGCCACCAGAAATATGGCCATGTCCAGGCAGAAAAAGTTAGATAAAATGGATCTTATCCAGCTTGCCGCAGAGAAGCCCAAGCCGGAATTTCACTTTAAAGCAGGGCGCACACCAGGTAAATATATTTTTGAAACTAAAGACCTTGTGATCGGATACGACGAGCCCTTGTCCAAGCCCCTTACCATTTCTATGGAAAGAGGGCATAAAATCGCTCTTACCGGTGCGAACGGAATCGGTAAAACTACACTTTTAAAAAGCATCCTGGGTCTGATCCCGCCCCTTTCCGGTTCCTGCGAATTAGGGGACAACCTGCAGATCGGATACTTTGAACAGGAAATAAAGGGCGACAATAAGACCACCTGCATTGATGAGATCTGGGCAGAATTCCCATCCTATACCCAGTATGAAGTGCGTTCTGCACTGGCCAAATGCGGACTTACCACCAAACACATTGAAAGCCAGGTTCGTGTACTCAGTGGTGGAGAACAGGCAAAAGTCCGCCTGTGCAAGCTTGTCAATAAAGAAACCAATGTGCTGCTTCTTGACGAGCCTACCAATCATCTGGATGTGGACGCAAAAGAGGCCCTGAAACAGAGCCTTCTTGAATATCGGGGAAGTATCCTGCTTATCTGTCATGAACCGGAATTCTACCAGGATATTGTTTCTCAGGTATGGGACTGCAGCAAGTGGACCACAAAGATCTTGTGATCCGCTCCTGTGTATCTGCTGCATCCTTAATATTTCTTATACACTTCATAACGATTAATGCCGGGATTATTTTCCCGGCATTCTTATCGTAACATTATTTTCTTGCTTTTCCAAGATAAGCAGCCTTTACGGAATCATTCTCAGACAGTTCCTTACCGGTTCCTGACAACGTGATCCGTCCTGTTTCCATAACATACCCATGATGTGCTGCATTTAATGCCATGTTCGCATTCTGCTCCACCAAAAGGATTGTCTTACCCTGACGGTTGATCTCACGGATAATATCAAACACTCCACGTACAACAATAGGCGCCAGTCCAAGGGAAGGCTCATCCATCATGATCACATCCGGGCGGCTCATCAATGCCCTTGCAATAGCAAGCATCTGCTGCTCTCCTCCGGAAAGAGTACCTGCCAGCTGCCAGCTTCTTTCTTTCAGTCTTGGGAACAGGTCATAACACCAGCGGATATCTTCATCCAGGCTGTCCTTTCTTAGGTAAGCTCCAACCTTCAGGTTCTCAAGCACCGTCAAGTCGGCAAAAACCCTTCTTCCTTCCGGCACAAGGGTAATCCCCTGGGATACAATACTTTCCGGTGTTTTTCCGGCGATTTCCTTTCCATTAAGAAGAACACTGCCAAGGGTAGGTTTCACAAGACCTACAATGGAACGAAGTGTAGAGCTTTTCCCTGCACCGTTGGCTCCGATCAGTGTAACTACTTCACCTTTCGGAACTACAAAGCTGATATCTTTTACTGCCTGGATGCCTCCATAGGAAACACACAGTCCTTTTACTTCCAGTACATTACTCATCTGCTGCACCTCCCAGGTAAGCATCAATTACCCGCTGATTATTCTGAATCTCTTCCGGAACACCTTCAGCAATAGGCTTTCCAAAATCAAGCACATAAATTCTGTCGGAAATCTCCATAACCAGATCCATGTGATGCTCGATCATAAAAATAGTAAGTCCAAAATTATCACGGATTTCTCCAATAAAAGCCGTCAATTCATCGGTTTCCTGTGGGTTCATACCTGCTGCAGGCTCATCCAGAAGAAGCAGGCTTGGATTAGTGGCCAGCGCCCTGGCAATTTCCAGTCTTCTCTGTTTTCCATAGGGAAGAGAGGTAGCCATCTCATTCCTCTCATCTTTTAAACCTACGATTTCCAACAGATGAGTTGCATCCTCCCGCATCTTTTGCTCTTCTTTTCCGTTCAGGTGGAAAGTGGCAGTAAAAAGATTACTGGTTCTTCTCAAATGTTTTGCAATGAGAATGTTCTCAAATACTGTCTGGCTTTTAAAAAGGCGGATGTTCTGGAAGGTCCTTGCAATTCCAAGCTGTGTGATCTTATCCGGGGTAGGTGCAAGCACATGAGTATATTTGCCTGCATTCTGCCCCTGGTATAATTTCTTCATTTTACCCTGTGGATGATTTTCAATGATCTTCTTTCCATTAAAATATACAGCCCCATTGGTTGGTGCATAAACACCGGTGATCACATTAAAAGCCGTTGTTTTCCCTGCACCATTAGGACCGATCAGAGAAACGATCTCACCTTTATCTACAACAATATTCATATTATCAACTGCAACCACACCGCCAAACTGCATCGTTGCATTTTCTACTTTCAGCACATGTTCACTCATTGGAGTTTCCTCCCTTTTTCCTTATTGGATTTTCGCACAAAAAAGTTCCGGATCCCTGCCACTGAAAACTCTTTTGTTCCCATGATACCCTGTCGGAAGAATAGTACAATGATCATAATGATAATAGAAAATACAACCTTTCGGAAACCAGACCGAAGAAGGGGTACATGGAAATCCCCGATATAAGTATCATTATCCAAAAATCTAAGGATCCACTCAGAGCAGGTAATAAACAGGAAGGAACTGATACAGCTTCCTGTCACAGAGCCAATACCTCCGATTACAACGATCAGCAGGATCTCATAAGTCATTGCAGACTTGAACATGGAAGCCTGGATGGTTGTCTGGTACATAGCAAGAAGAGCACCTGAGATCCCTGCAAAAAAGGAACTGACTGTAAAAGCGATCCTTTTATGATGGGCCAGATTGATTCCCATAGCCTCTGCTGCTATCTCATCATCACGAATGGCCTTAAATGCTCTTCCGTAAGTAGAATTGATCAGCATCACGATCACAGCAATACAGATCCCTGATACAATAAACGGGAACAGCACACTTTTGAACGTAGGATAGCTTCTCAAAAGGTTGGAACCATTGGTAAGTGGTCCCAGCTTATCCCACTGGAACACTGCGCGGATGATCTCGGCAAAACCAAGTGTGGCAATTGCCAGATAATCACTTTTCAGACGAAGTACAGGAAGACCGATCAGGTATGCAAAAATAGCAGCTACCACACCGGCAGCCAGGATGCCTATAGCCACAGGAACTGCAAACTGTACGATGCCGCCATCAAAATACTGGTAAACGCTTTCTCTTTGTTCTGTCGGAATGGTAAGGATCCCGTATGTATATGCACCCAGAAGCATGAAGCCTGCCTGCCCAAGGGAAAACAGACCTGTAAAACCGTTTAACAGGTTCATGGAAACAGCAACCAGTGCGTAAATAGCACCTTTTTTCAGGACTGTAAAAATCATGTCTGTAGGATTCATCAGCTGTTCCATAATGTATAAAATCACAAGAAGTCCTGCAATCAGGGCAACATTTATGATCGTTTCTTTTTTCTTTGTCATAATATCCCCTCCTTTTCAGACTTTATCTGTGACTTTCTCACCAAACAAACCTGTTGGCTTGGCAATCAGAATAACGATCAGCAGTGCAAAGGTAAATGCATCCGAAAAGGTGGTCATACCCATTCCTTTAATGATATTCTCGCAGATACCAATGATAAAAGCTCCGATCACGGCTCCCGGGATAGATCCAATCCCACCAAATACAGCGGCAACAAAGGCCTTCAGACCAGGCATAGCACCAGATGTAGGAACAACTCCTGTATAATTAGAAAAATACAGAAGACTGGCAACTGCTGCAAGAAATGATCCAATAATAAAAGTCATGCTGATCACGGAATTGATCTTAATTCCCATAAGCTGGGAGGTTTCAAAATCCTTGGATGCTGCACGCATTGCCATACCGATCTTTGTTTTCTTGATCAGAAATACCAGTGCAAAAACAAGAACAATGGTAAGGATCGGTGTGATCACAGTAACTCTTTTTGTAACAGATCCGAAAATCTCAATCGTGTCACTGATCCACGGAATTGCCGGATACTGCTGTGCCAAGCCTCCTGTAATATAAAGGGCCAGGTTCTGGAGAAGATAAGAAACTCCGATAGCAGAAATCATGATCGACATCCTGGGCGCCTGGCGAAGAGGTTTGTAAGCAACACGTTCAATAAGAAAACCAATAATAACAGTGGCTACGATCATAATGGGGATTGATATGTAAATAGGCAGTGAAGCTGATAAGTAAACCATGATCAGACCTGCTACCATAAAAATATCACCATGTGCAAAGTTGATCAGACGCAGAATACCATAAACCATTGTATATCCAATGGCGATCAGGGCATACTGTCCGCCTACAGAAATACCTGCCAGAAAATATGGCAGATTCTGATTGAACCATTCCATAGAGGAATCCTCCTTTTTCGTTACAGTGTTTTTCCATTTAGCACAGGAAAGGCGGGAACTTGTACCCCGCCTCCTGTGCTATCAAATTCATCAAGTCCTGAAGTTATTATTCTACACCCTGCTCACCAACAAAGTCCCATGCTCCAGTCTCAGTGTTTGCAGTTTTTACATATGCGGTATCTCTCTGCGCATCTCCGTTTTCAGAATCAAACTGTACATTTCCACATACACCTTCATAAGTCACATCCCACAGTGCCTCATTTACTTTAGCCGGATCAGCGGTGCCTGCAGCCTTCAGTGCTTCCAGTGCTACATAATATGCATCATAACCCATTGCAGATACAGCTGCGATCGTATCATCACCACCGTTGTTTGCCAGGTTCTTGGAATCAGAATTGATAAATTCTTTCATGCCATTATCAAAATCTTCGTTACCGCCCTCCTGATAGAAGGTTGTTACATATACCTGTACATCCTTGCCTTCTGCAGCTTTCAGGATAACATTAGAATCCCAGGTATCACCTGCAAGAAGAGGAAGATCCAGTCCCTGTGCCGCTGCCTGCTCAATGATCAGTGCTGCTGCCTCTGTAGAGGTAGGTGCAAAAAATACGTCTGCGCCTGCATTCTTAGCAGATGTAATATAAGATGTGAAATCACTATTTCCATCTGGGAAGGTTTCCTCAACGACTTCACCGCCAAGATCTTCAAAAGCTTTTGTAAAGTAATGTCCAAGTCCTGCGGAATAATCATCTCCCAACTTCGTAAGAACATATGCTTTCTTTGCCTCAAATTTGTCTTTTGCAAAGTTAGCAAGAACAGTGCCCTGGAATGGATCCAGGAAGCAGATACGGAAATAATGAGTATTTCCCTGAGTTACCTGTGGATTGGTGCAGGTAACTCCCAATGCAGGAACACCGCCATCTTTGAAAATATCAGATGCTGCAATGGATACGCCTGAACCATAAGATCCAAGAACGATGGATACTCCGTCACTTACCAGGGTGGAAGCTGCGGAAGGACCTTTATCTGTAGAGGATTCATTGTCAACAATATCAAGTTCCACATTATATTCTTTGCCGTCGATCTCAACGGTAGGTGTTTCACTGTTGGCATACTGGATACCAAGTGTTTCCTGCTTGCCACCTGCTCCATTGTCTCCGGATGCCGGCTCATAAACACCGATCTTTACTGTGTCTGCTGCAAATGCAGGTACGGCTGCGCTAAATACAGTTGCTGCAGCTACTACAGCTGTCATCATTACGGATACTATTTTTTTCTTCATAATTCATTCTCCTCCTTTTTTGTCCCTATAGCAAAGACGTTTGTCTTTACTTCTCGTACATTTTCTGAAATTATACCACGCTTTTATGCTTTAATCAAGTAAAACTTTATCAGCATGGCATATTTTTTTAAATGTAATATAATCGCATTCAAGTGATGCCCATACAGATCATTCATACCTTCTGAATACGAAAAAAGGCGCAGGAGAGATCTCTCCGGCGCCTTTGCCTTTTGATGTATTATACAGCCTGCGTTTTTAAAATGCAAGTATTTTTTATTCTATTGATTGCAATTTACATATTGCATTTTTTCACAGCAGTAATTTTATTTCATTACAAAATTGATGATCTTCTTGGGAACGTAGATTTCCTTGATCACATTACCTGTAAGCTTGCCTTCCAGTGCTTCACGGCCTTTTGCCAGTGCATCCTCCTTGGAGCTGTCTGCAGAAATACTGATAACAACACGGGTCTTTCCATTGATCTGGACCGGTACCTCTACCTCGTCATCTTTCATTGCTTCCTCATCATGCTCCGGCCACTGTGCATGGAAAACAGAATCCTCATGTCCAAGCTTTTCCCAGATTTCTTCGGCCACATGGGGCACAAAAGGAGCCAGAAGGATGGTCATTGTTTCAATCGTCTCTTTATCCACTGCTCCATCAGCATTCTTGGACAGTTCGATCAGCTTGTTGTTATACTCCATGAATTTGGAAATAACTGTATTCAGGCTGAAGCTTTCCAGACGCTGCGTGATGTCATAAACCAGTTTATGGCGTACTTTTATCATCTCTTTGGTTGCAGGAACATCTTTCTCAATACTGTCAAGGGCAAGATTCCAGAATCTCTTCAGGAATTTGGATACACCATCAATACCTCTGTCATCCCACTCAGCATCCAGTTCCGGCGGTCCTACGAACAGTTCATACATTCTCAAGGAATCGCAGCCATAATCTCTTACAAGATCATCCGGTGATACAACATTACCCTTAGATTTACTCATCTTGATCCCATTCTTGCCAGTGATCATACCCTGGTTGAACAGTTTCTTAAATGGCTCATCAAAGTCAATTGCCCCGATATCATACAGGAACTTGGTGTAGAATCTGGAATACAAAAGGTGAAGGACTGCATGCTCCACACCACCGATATACATATCAACTGGCAGGTACTTGTCTGCCTTTTCTTTGGATACCAGCTCTTTATCATTCTTATTATCTACATAACGAAGGAAATACCAGGAAGAACCGGCCCACTGCGGCATGGTATTTGTTTCTCTCTTTGCAGGTGCGCCGCAGCATGGGCAAGTAGTATTTACCCACTCGTCAATTGCAGCCAGTGGAGACTCTCCTGTGCCAGTAGGCTGATAGCTTTCTACCTCCGGCAGGCGCAGGGGCAGCTGATCTTCCGGAACCGGCACTGCTCCGCACTTCGGGCAATGAACGATAGGGATCGGCTCACCCCAGTAACGCTGACGGGAGAATACCCAGTCACGCAGCTTATAATTCACAGTCTTACGGCCAAAGCCTTTCTTCTCGATCATCTCCGGAGCTTCTTTTTTCAGTACAGAAGACTCCATGCCATTCCAGTCACCGGAATTGATCATTGTGCCTACCGCATCTGTGTAGGCTTCTGTCATATTTTCGATCTCTTTACCGTCTTTTGCAATAACCTGGACAATAGGCAGACCGAACTTCTTAGCAAACTCAAAATCACGGTCATCATGGGCAGGTACACACATAATGGCACCTGTACCATAATCTGCAAGTACATAATCAGACAACCAGATGGGTACCTTCTTCCCATTTAACGGATTGATGGCATAGCTTCCTGTAAATACGCCAGTCTTCTCTTTGTCCTGCATACGGTCAACATTGGATCTCATGGAAGAATCAAAAATATACTTCTCCACTGCCTCTCTTGTCTCATCCGTTGCAAGAGATTTGGCAAGGGCGTGTTCAGGTGCAAGAACCATAAATGTAGCGCCATGAAGAGTATCCGGTCTTGTTGTATAAACAGTGATCTTCTCATCTCTTCCATCGATGGGGAATTCCACCTCTGCGCCATAAGACTTGCCGATCCAGTCTGTCTGCATCTTCTTAACCTTTTCCGGCCAGTCAAGCTTATCCAGGTCATTTAACAGACGGTCCGCATATTTGGTGATCCGCAGCATCCACTGACGAAGATTCTTCTTGGTAACAGGAGCACCACATCTTTCACAGCAACCATTTACTACCTCTTCATTTGCAAGTCCTGTCTTACAGGAAGGGCACCAGTTAATTGGGAATTCCTTCTCATAAGCAAGGCCTTTCTTAAACATCTGGACAAAGATCCACTGAGTCCATTTGTAGAAATTAGGATCTGTGGTATTTACTTCCATATCCCAATCGTAAATTGCTGCGATATCATTGATCTGACGCTTAATGTTCTTAACATTGGATGCTGTGGAAATTGCCGGATGAACCCCCATCTTGATCGCATAGTTCTCAGCCGGAAGACCAAATGCATCCCATCCCATAGGATGGATCAGATAATATCCCTGGAGCATTTTGTAACGGCTCCATACATCAGAAATAACATATCCTCTCCAATGGCCTACATGAAGACCATTTCCGGATGGATATGGAAACATATCCAGACAATAGTATTTGGGCTTTTTGCCATCGTTCACATTAATGGGCTTTTCTTCCCATTTGGTGCGCCATTTAGCTTCAATGGCTCTGTGATTATAAGGTGCAGCCATAATTTATTCCTCCTGAATCATTTAAACTAATAGAAAAACTTATAAAACTAGATTTTAGTCTATCATATGAAACAACAATGTCAAGTAAAATTCCCCTGACTGCTGTTCTTTTGTGTATGCAATCTGCAGAATCAGCGGTTATTGATTGCTGTAACAAGGGCATCAATGGATGCACGGATAATATCCGGATCCACACCTGCACCCCATGCCATGGTTCCATCCGGCTTCTTGATTCCCACATAGGCAATTGCCTTGGAGCTTGAACTTTTTTCCAATGCATGCTCCTGATATACTTCCAGAGAATACTTCAGTTCGTATGCTTTCTTTAATGCATTGCTGACAGCATCCAGACGTCCGTTACCAATTGCTTCTGTGGTAATCGTCTTTCCTTTGAAGGTTGATGTAACTCTGGTGGAAATTCCATTTTCTGTCTGCTGGAAATGAACCTCATGAATACTATATGGCTCAACTACATTTTCATAGGTTCTCTTAAACAGTCCGAAGATTTCATCCGGATGGAGCTCTTTATGCAGATGGTCGGATACAGCTTTGGCTGTATAACCCATAGCCTCACGCATTTTCGGTGGAAGATTCAGACCGTACTTGGTTTCCAGGATATAACCTACGCCGCCTTTTCCGGACTGGCTGTTAATACGGATAACATCTGCATCATAATTACGTCCCACATCTGTAGGATCAATAGGCAGATAAGGCACTGTCCAATGGTTAGGATCTTTTTCCTCGATCCAGTGCATTCCTTTTGCAATGGCATCCTGATGGGATCCGGAGAATGCAGCAAATACAAGTGCTCCGCTGTATGGGCTTCTTTCATTGATGTGCATTCCTGTACATGCCTCATAGACCTCACATACGTGTGGCATGTCAGAGAAATCAAGCCCCGGATCCACACCCTGGGAATACATATTCATGGCCAATGTAACAATATCCACGTTACCGGTACGCTCTCCATTTCCAAAAAGAGTACCCTCGATCCTGTCTGCCCCTGCCAGAATACCCATCTCTGTATCTGCCACACCACAGCCTCTGTCATTATGAGGATGAAGGGATACTATCACATTATCTCTGTACTTCATATGTTTACACATATACTCTACCTGACTTGCATATACATGAGGCATTGCCAGTTCTACTGTTACAGGCAGATTGATAATGCATTTATTATCTGGTGTAGGCTGCCATACATCCAGAACTGCATTGCAGACTTCAAGGGCATATTCCGGCTCTGTGCCGGTAAAGCTTTCCGGGCTGTACTCAAACTGGAAATTGCCTTCTGTTTCATCAGCAAGTTCTTTTAACAGTCTGGCACCATCTACAGCAATTTTCAGGATCTCTTCTTTTGACTTTTTAAATACCTGTTCCCTCTGTGCAACAGATGTGGAATTGTAAACATGTACAATGGCCTTTGGTGCACCTTTCACTGCTTCAAAGGTCTTTCGGATAATATGCTCTCTTGCCTGTGTCAGTACCTGGATGGTTACATCTTCAGGAATCAGATTCTGATCGATCAGTGTGCGCAGGAAAGTATATTCTGTTTCAGATGCAGCAGGAAATCCTACTTCGATCTCTTTAAAACCAATCTGTACAAGCAACTTGAAAAACTCCACCTTCTGATCAAGACTCATAGGGATCACCAGCGCCTGGTTGCCATCACGAAGATCTACAGAACACCATGCAGGAGCCTTGTCAACATACTCCTTTTTCGTCCAATCCAGACATACTTCCGGTGGCATATAATACTGTTTCTGATATTTACCTGGGTTCATCATCTTATTATTTCCTCCATTTCTTTTTCTCTTTGTCATTATTAATGAAACAAAAAAATCTTCCATCTTCTGCATTTCTGCAAGAGACGAAAGATCTGATCATCTACGCGGTACCACTCTTATTTCATGAATAAAATTCATACACTCACTGGATACGGAACGAAAATTCATCCTTATATCCATTCCATGTAACGGTGGATACCGTCTGCTCCTACTCTCCATAACACTCTGATATGTATAATAAATGTCAGGCTTTGGGATCAGCTACTCCGAGGCGAGTTCCATAAATTCCATCCACTGCTTTCCACCAGCCAGCAGCTCTCTGTGCTTCGGTTCCTTATGTACTATTCCTCATCTGTGCATTTAAACTATGAAATTATGATCAAGAGTCAAAATATCTCTAACTCTTGAAGTCTTTATCACTATACACCAGAAAAGTGTAAAAATCAAGCATTTTATTTTTTTATAGTAGATGATACATTGTTTCGTATTTTTATTGTATAGTGCTATATTTTTTATGTGTAGACCCATCCCATTATTTGCCGAACAAAGGCTGAAGATGCTGAGGGAGCACCACTTCAAAAATCGTTCCGCCTGACGGATTGTCTTTAACCGTAATGCTTCCATCATGAGCACGCACGATTTCATGTACCAGTGCAAGGCCAAGCCCTACACCACCCAGTTCACGGCTTCTGGATTTGTCTACACGGAAAAATGGTTCAAACACCCGCTCCTTAAGTTCCCTGGGAATACCACTTCCTGTATCCTCTACCGAAAGATAAACGTTTTTGTCTTTTTGATAAGAGGTGACTGTAACCTGACCTCCTGAATGGTTATATTTTATTGCATTCTCAACCAGATTATATACCACCCTGTAAATCAGAATATCGCTTCCCTGCATATTTGCATTCCTGCAATTTCCAATAAGCCGAATATTCTTTTCTATTGCAAGCGGTTCCAGATCTGCGATCACTTCTTCAACAAGTGCATCCACCATGATAATATCATCACGTTCCACACTCTGAAGCTCACTCATATCCAAAAGGGTCTTGATCATTTTACTTAGTTTTTCATTTTGTTCCATGACCATAGTGATTGTCTGTTCTGTACATTCATCATTATGTTTATGCTGAGTGGAATGATATAAATCCAGCTGTACCTGCATCAATGATAAAGGTGTGCGAAGCTCATGAGCTGCATTGGCAGTAAATTGTCTCTGCACATCAAATGCTTCTGAAAGGCGTTCCAGCATCTTGTTATACGACACACTGATCTGGTTTAACTCCTTAACCTCATTTTCTTCCAGCCTGGAGTCTGACAGATTTTGTGCCTGCACTTCTTCCATTTTATCTGCAATTTTTCTTAGTGGTTTTAATGCATGTCCAACTATAAAATATGTAACAACGCCGCCAAGAAGTGCCAGCAGCGTTGAAAACATCAGACTGCTTTTCTTGTAATCAGCTTTGTTATTGTATACCTGAATAGAAAAATCATCAGCAAAATCATTCCATTTATCATCAGGAATATTAATATATATTTCATCTTGTTCCTTACCATTACCCTGATCGCTTTTAGCATCAACTGTATCCTGCAGCAAATCAATATAATATACACCATTCTTATAAACAAACAGGGTAAGACATCCGCATATAATTGCAATAAACAACGTAGTGAGGATCGTAATCCTCCACTGAAGTGACATTTTTCTCATCGCTCTGATTCCTCTCGTATCTTATAGCCTTCACCAACCTTGTTCAGGATCGGATCATAACCAAGCACTGCCTTAAGCTTTTTTCTAAGAGAAGACATGTGCACCCGGATAGACCCGCTAAAGCTGTCCACAGACGCATCCCATACATGTTCCATAAGTTCTTCCTGACTGATCGGCCGACCCTGATTAAGAAGCAGATATTCCAAAATCCCATTTTCTTTTCTGGTTAAATGTACTTTTTCTTCTTTTACGTAAGCCTCACGCTTTCTGGTATCAAACCGTATGTCTCCTGCTTTCAGGCAAACATCTCTTTGTACAAATCTGCGCCGTGTAAGACTTCTGATACGTGCTTCAAGTTCCTGCAGATGAAAAGGCTTTTCCATATAATCATTGGCCCCTGCATCCAGCCCCTCCACCTTATCTGCGATCTGGCTTCTTGCAGACAATATAAGAACCTTTGTATCCTCATTTTTCTTTCTGAGTTCTTTTAAAATATCCATGCCATCCATACCGGGAAGATTCAGATCCAAAACGATCAGATCATAATTCTCTGCCAGAATATAATCAAGCGCCTCTTCCCCATCGTAACAGGTATCCACCTCATATCCTGCATCATATAAACTTTTTGCAACAGTGTCGCATAATTTTTTCTCGTCTTCAACAATTAATAATCTCAAATTTTCCACCTGCTTCTTAACAGAAATTTTACAACAGTTATTGTATAATACAAACATCAGCTGGTCAATATATGCAGGAAATGAAAAGAGCAACGATTATGCAAGAAAAGTATGGCATATATGCCATAAATTAAAAAAGTATCATGTCTGCCAAAACGAAAGGAGTAATAAGATTTTGAAGTGTAAAAAAATGTCTCAACTTGTTTTACTTATTACAGGCATAGCTATGATTAGCTATGGTGCGATAAGAGGCGAAGCCGCCACCGTACTGGGAAAAGCAATAAAATTATGTCTGGAGTGTGTTGGAATTGGATAAAAAAACGAATTTACGATCAAAAAAAATTGCACAGATCCGTGGGTGGATACAGGCAGCTGCCACACTTCTTACCAACATTCACATTCCCAATGTGTTCAAAGGCCAAATATATCAAGGCAAGGCGAAAACTGTATGTGTTCCAGGATTAAACTGCTATTCCTGTCCTGCTGCCACAGGTGCATGCCCAATTGGTGCATTTCAGGCAGTGGTTGGCTCATCCAAGTTTAAATTCTCATATTACATAACCGGTTTTTTTATTTTGCTTGGTGTGCTGCTGGGGCGATTTATCTGTGGATTTTTGTGTCCGTTTGGATGGTTTCAGGATTTACTTCATAAAATCCCCGGAAAGAAATTATCCACAGCCAGGCTGAAGCCTTTAAGATACCTGAAATATATCATTCTTATTGTTTTCGTCATACTTCTGCCAATGCTTGTAACGAACTCGATAGGAATGGGAGATCCATTCTTCTGCAAATATATTTGTCCGCAAGGTGTGCTGGAAGGTGCAATACCATTGTCATTGGGAAATGCAGCTATACGTTCTGCATTGGGAAATTTATTTACATTCAAGTGTCTTATTTTGATTACCGTAGTTATTTTAAGCATCCTGTTTTACAGGCCTTTCTGCAAATGGATATGTCCTCTTGGTGCAGTTTATTCACTGTTTAATAAGGTATCCCTTCTTGGCATTCAGGTGGAAAGCAGCAAATGCGTGGGATGTAACAAATGTGCAAAAGCATGTAAAATGGACGTGGATGTACGCAAAACACCAAACCATATGGAATGTATCCGGTGCGGAGCCTGCATAAAGGCTTGTCCCACAGATGCGATCCATTACCAGTTCATGGGGAAAACATGTACCAAAAAGGACAGCTGCAATAGCCAGCAATAAGAAACAGTTACCTGATTAATACATTAATACAGTTATCCAATTAATCTTATTATAATTATTTAAAGGAGTTTATTATCATGAAAGCAAAAAAAGTACTTATCACACTCTTAGCACTTGGCACCGCATTATCATTTACCGCATGTAACGGAGGAACTACGGAAAAGGAAACTGCAAAAACCGAATCCGCTAAAACTGAATCTTCCAAAACTGAAACCACTAATACAGAAACCACTAATACAGAAACCACGGAAGCAGATAAAACAGAAACTGTAAAAGCAGACACAGAAAATACTGAAACAGAAAATACAGGATCAGATACCGCCCAAATTACTTATGAAGAGACTGACACTGATCCATCTGACAATACTTCAGATCCAGAGCTTGACAATTTGTATCAGCAGGAAAACCAGCTTTTTGCAGACCACAAAGATGCATGGGACAAAGCTTTTGGTCTGATGAGCAAAAGCTCTGCCGATTCAAGTGGAAATTACGCAGATTTTCTTTCTGATACAGTTGAATCAAACAAGGATTCTTTTACAGATGAGCAGTATCAGACCCTTACAGATGATATTGAAACCATACGAAAAATTGAAGAACAGATTGCAGAACTTGAAAAGAAAAATGCAGAAACAGACACTTCAGAAACAAAAACTGCGTCAGATGATTCCTCTCCTTTTAATAACTTTTCCGGAAAAGATTTCGATGGAAATTCAGTTGATGAAAGTCTGTTTTCCAAAAATGCAGTAACAGTTGTTAATTTCTGGTTTACCGGGTGCAAACCTTGCGTAGCTGAATTATCCAAGCTTAACGAATTAAATGATGCCATCAAATCCATGGGCGGAGAAGTAGTAGGCATCAACACAGAGACTTTTGATGGGAATGAAGATGCGATCAAAGAAGCAGCTTCGATTCTTGAAAGTCAGGGAGCAAAATACCGCAATCTTTCCATTGACTCTGATTCTGATGCAGGAAAATATGCCTCAAGTATTATGGCATTTCCCACAACAATTTTAGTAGATCGAAATGGGAATATTGTAGGAGATCCTATGCTGGGCGGAATTGACAACCAGGACAATTACGATGCTCTGATGAAACAGATTCAATCTGTAATTGATGCTGATAGCACAGAGAAATAAATTTCACAAAAACGTTTACAGTCTGAAAGCCACCCACGAACGGGTGGCTTTCAGACTGTAAACAAACTTGAATTGCAAAACGGAAATCATTGAAAACACTGAAAAATCGTAAATACAATAGATTGGAGCAATGAGGTAATCAAAGGCAATCAAAAAGCAAACAAAAAGAGTTCAGTGCAGACGCTCCAAACTCTTGATTTTACTGAATTTAATTTTAATCGGGGCAACAGGATTTGAACCTGCGACCTCACGGCCCCCAGCCGTGCGCGCTACCAAGCTACGCCATACCCCGCAACAGAAAATATTATATCAGCATTCACCTGAAAAAGCAACTGTTTTTTTACTTATATGTATTTTCTTATGAACCTCTCTGTATTTTCTTATTTGACAAAGTTCATAATATTCTTTACATTTATCAAAAACAAAGAAAATCCTGAGAGAACGGATGCAGAATGACTGAAGCAGGATTATTGCAATTGCAGTTTATTGCAATTGCAGATCCTGTACTTTGCCAGATTTATTCTGCTTACGTACTCTCAGGATGTATAAGTATGATGAAAAGTTAGCTGAATCTTATGCCTTCTTGCTGTTAATATAGTTTACAAGGCCTTCTGCTTTAATGATCTTCTGCATGAACTCCGGGAAAGCCTGCCCTTTAAACTCCGTACCTTTTGTGCGGTTGTAGATCATACCGGAATCAAAATCAACCTCTACCTGATCTCCATCCTCAATCCCCTTGCTCGCTTCCGGACATTCAATGATCGGAAGTCCGATATTGATGGCATTTCTGTAAAAAATACGTGCAAAGGTCTCAGCGATCACACAGCTTACTCCTGCTGCCTTAATAGCGATAGGTGCATGCTCACGGGAAGAACCGCAGCCAAAGTTCTTATCTGCTACGATAATATCTCCCTTTTTCACCCTTTTCACAAATGTATTATCAATATCTTCCATGCAGTGGGTAGCCAGTTCTGCCGGATCTGAAGAATTCAGATAACGTGCAGGAATGATTACATCTGTATCT
The DNA here is from genome assembly GCF_040929965.1 of Blautia sp. 1033sp1_1033st1_G9_1033SCRN_220408. Taxonomy (NCBI): domain Bacteria; kingdom Bacillati; phylum Bacillota; class Clostridia; order Lachnospirales; family Lachnospiraceae; genus Blautia; species Blautia sp. 1033sp1_1033st1_G9_1033SCRN_220408. Next base: position 236,295 of record NZ_JBFKZO010000003.1, read on the forward strand.
ACATTATCTCCATATTTAAAAACAGTTCCTTTTGCCTGCATCTTTTATTCCTCCTTATAATCCCAGTTCTTCCGGTGCAGAAATCTTACCTGTAACAGCACTGGCTGCTGCTACAGCCGGGCTTGCCAGATATACCTCTGAATCCACATGACCCATACGGCCTACAAAGTTACGGTTGGTAGTGGAAATACATCTCTCGCCTGCTGCCAGGATACCCATATAACCGCCAAGACAAGGTCCACAGGTAGGTGTACTTACAACTGCACCTGCTTCAATAAAGATCTTCAAAAGGCCTTCATCCATAGCCTGAAGGTAGATGGCCTGAGTTGCCGGGATCACGATGCAGCGCACGCCCTTTTTTACTTTACGTCCTTTCAGGATCTGAGCTGCCACACGAAGATCATCAATGCGGCCGTTTGTGCAGGAGCCGATCACAGACTGATCGATCACAACAGGCTCTGTGATCTGTGAAATAGTCTTCGTATTCTCCGGAAGATGTGGGAATGCAATGGTAGGCTCCAGTTCACCAAGATCGATGGTATACTCAGCTTCATAAACTGCATCCTCATCTGCCTCATAAATCTTATACGTTCTTACGGAATGCTCCTTCATGTACTGCTTGGTCAGCTCATCTACAGGGAAGATACCGTTCTTTCCTCCTGCCTCGATCGCCATATTTGCAATTGTAAAACGATCATCCATGGAAAGATTCTTAATCCCCTCACCGGTAAACTCCATAGACTTGTAAAGTGCTCCGTCCACACCGATCATGCCGATGATATGTAAGATCACATCTTTTCCGCTGACCCATTTCTTTGGTTTGCCCACAATATTAAATTTAATAGCTGCCGGAACTTTAAACCATGCTTTTCCGGTAGCCATACCAGCTGCCATATCCGTACTTCCCACACCAGTAGAAAATGCACCCAGTGCGCCGTAGGTGCAAGTATGTGAATCCGCACCGATCACTACGTCACCTGCAACCGTAAGACCTTTCTCAGGAAGCAGCGCATGCTCAATTCCCATCTGTCCCACATCAAAATAATTGGTGATATCATGACGACAGGCAAACTCTCTGACACATTTGCAGTGTTCTGCAGATTTGATATCTTTGTTTGGGATAAAATGATCCATTACCAGTGCAATCTTGTCTTTATTAAAAACTGTATCAACAGTCATTTTGTCCATCTCATGAATAGCCACTGGTGAAGTAATATCATTTCCCAGCACCAGATCCAGATCTGCTTCAATCAGCTGTCCTGCTTCCACATGATCCAGTCCTGCATGAGCTGCCAAAATTTTCTGTGTCATTGTCATTCCCATTCTCATATTCCTCCTGTAACATTTCTGTGCAGCTGTCCACTTTCTCCCGGCTGCTCGACTTGAATTTATATTGGTATTCTATCACAGCTTCTGCTATAATGAAAATACATATTTATCATACTTGCTATAAATATTATTTATGGAAGGAGCTTTTATGCAGGAAAATCTTTCACTATACCACATTTTTTATGCTACCGGCCGTACCGGAAATATTTCACAGGCAGCCAGGGAATTGTACATCAGCCAGCCCGCCATCAGCCATGCCATCAAAAAGCTGGAACAGAATCTGGATACCGTTCTTTTCAAACGTAATTCAAGAGGAGTGGAACTGACTGCAGACGGACAACTTCTTTACGAAAAAGTAAAAGAAGCTTTCTCTTTACTTGGAGAAGGAGAAGAATCCATCCTTCATAATCATTCCAGAGAGATCCCAAGGCTGCGGCTTGGAGCCAGCTCCACCTTGTGTAAATACGTACTTATGTCCTATCTTCAAAACTACATCTCTGTGAACCCTCAGGTACGTATTAATATTTCCTGCCAGTCCACTTATCAGACTCTGAAACTTCTGGATGACAACAAGATCGATCTTGGACTGATCGGCAGACCCCATAAGCTTACCGGTTATCATTTCCGTCCACTGCTTGGTATCCAGGATACCTTTGTGGCAACCAGACAATATCTGAAAAACCAGCAGCAGCTTTTCCCTTCTGAACCTTTGATCCATACGGCAACGTTTATGATGCTGGATGAAGATAATATCACCCGCCAGTCAGTAAATTCCCTTTTAAAAGAAAACCGTATAGAATTAAGCCATATTCTGGAGGTAACATCTATGGATCTTCTGATCCAATTTGCAAAGATCGGGCTTGGGATTGCCTGTGTAATCCGGGAATTTGTAGAAGATGACCTGGCAAGCGGTGCTCTTGTGGAAGTACCTATGGGCTTTGCCTTTCCAGTACGGCAGATAGGATTTGTATGCAGAAAAAAAGAAGAAGAACTGCCTCTCCTTAGACAGTTCTTCCGGTAATTGAAATATAAGACAGGTAAAACCTGTTTTGTAAATAACGATTAGTTATTGATCAGCTTGTCCTCGCCATTCCAGCTGTAGAGTTTACGGATCTCCTCGCCAACCTTCTCTGACGGATGCTCTGCAGCTTTCTTTCTCATAGCTTTGAAGTGAACCTGACGGCCTGCCGGGCTCATATCAAGCAGGAATTCTTTTGCAAAAGTACCATCCTGGATATCGGAAAGGATCTTCTTCATAGCTTTCTTTGTATCTTCTGTGATCAGTTTTGGTCCTGTAATATAATCGCCATACTCTGCAGTATTGGAGATAGAATATCTCATACCTGCAAATCCGGACTGATAGATCAGGTCAACGATCAGCTTCATCTCATGGATACACTCAAAGTAAGCATTTCTCGGATCATATCCAGCCTCACAAAGAGTCTCAAATCCAGCCTGCATCAGGGCACATACACCGCCGCAAAGTACAGCCTGCTCACCAAACAGGTCTGTCTCTGTCTCTGTTCTGAAAGTAGTTTCAAGAACTCCGGCTCTTGCTCCACCGATACCAAGTGCATATGCAAGTGCCATATCAAGAGCTTTGCCTGTGTAATCCTGCTCTACAGCTACCAGACACGGAACACCTTTACCAGCCTGATACTCACTTCTTACTGTATGGCCAGGTCCCTTAGGAGCGATCATAGTAACATCTACGAATTTCGGAGGCACGATACATCCAAAATGAATATTGAAGCCATGAGCAAACATCAGCATATTGCCTTCTTCCAGGTTCGGCTCAATGTCTCTCTTATACATATCTGCCTGCTTCTCATCATTGATCAGAATCATAATGATATCAGCCTGCTTTGCAGCCTCTGCTGCTGTGTATACTTTAAAGCCCTGCTCCTCTGCTTTCTTCCAGGAACGGCTTCCTTCATAAAGTCCGATGATCACGTCACATCCTGAATCCTTTAAGTTCAGTGCATGTGCATGACCCTGGCTGCCGTAACCAATGATTGCAATTTTTTTACCCTCAAGCAAAGAAAGGTTACAGTCTTCCTGATAAAAAATTCTTGCTGCCATTATTATTTCCTCCTACTGTTTGTCTATATATTGTTAAGAGTATGCCCAATACCCTGGGATACAGACATCTCCTAGCGAACTGCTTCTGTGGGCTTTCTCTGTTTAAAAGTAGCAAACTCCTCCGCTGCCTCTGGAAAGTCCTGTCACACCGGCTCTTGCCAGCTCCAGTATCTCATAGTCTCCCATAAGATCGATAAAGGCCTCCAGCTTACTCTTGCTTCCTGTCATTTCAACGACCAGAGAATCTCTGCTAACATCAACAATGCTTGCCCTGAAAATATTGGCCACTGAAATGATCCCATCACGCTGCTCCGGCTTCGCTGCAACTTTTACCAGCACTGTCTCACGAACAACGCTCTGCTGTGGATCCAGAACTTTAATATCCCTTACATCCACAAGCTTGGAAAGCTGATTCGTAATCTGACCCAGAATGGCATCATCACCACTGCATACTACTGTAATGCGTGTAAAATTCTCATCTGCTGTCACTCCTGCAGTAATGCTGTCTATATTATAGCCGCGGCGGCTGAACAGACCGGCGATCCGGCTCAGCACACCGGAAGTGTTGTCTACCAGCAAAGATAAAATTCTTTTCTGCAAAATCGACTCCCTCCCGCCACCTATAGGCTTTTTACTTTTTTATCATTATAGCAACAAAATTCTGTTTGTCAATGCGAAATGCCACTTTATTGCATTAATTCATTAAAAATTTTTAATTCCTGGCTCAAAAGTCAAATCAGGTACTTATCTCTAAGCTCTTCCACCGCTCTTGGAGTAAGATACAAGCCTCTTCTAAGGAAACGTTCCACAGTACCGTATTCCTGGCGGATGATCTGAAATACACGATCAATATAGGATTCCTTTACTCTGAAAAAGATACTCATATTCTCGGCAACCCTGGGGCTGTCCATGCCCATTGCTTCCAAATATAAAAGCATATACTGAAGCTCTGCTTCCAAATAGGCATTGGAACGCATGAAATCTTCTCTTACAGTGTCCTCCGGAATATCAAGGGCACAAAGCAAAAGAGCCGTGGCCACTCCTGCCCTGCCCGTGCCGTCCCAGCTGTGCCAGAGCACTGCCCCTTCTTTATGACGGATCAATACATCTAAAAATCTGGCATACTGATTCACAGAGTAACGGTCACGGATCAGATTCTCATACATCTGATCCATGTACTTTTCACCGTCTCCTTGGTAGGTCAAAAGCCGATTACAAACCCTGCCTTCTCCAAACAGCCCCAGATTCTCTTCATCCAAAATGGGAATGTGGTAATATTCCACACCTCGCAGGATCACATCCGGTTTTTCCTTTCGCTCAGTATTGGAGCGGAAATCCACCACGGTTTTTACCCGATACTCTTCTGTAAGCAGCTGCTTATCAGCCTGTGAAGCATGATACAGTTCTCCGCTGCGCAGAAGCTTTCTTGGCAGGATATGCCGGCCATCCCTGGCAGTCAATGCCCCCAGATCCCTGGTATTGGGAAGGGACTGCAACGGAAGCCTGCCACCTCTTGGAAAGCCAACTGCCATCTCCGGGTTCAGAGCTTTCAGAAGGCGGAGACATTCCTGTACCTCTTTCTCTGTCATGTCAAACATATAACGTTTTTTACGCTTGGTAACAACAACCAGATAGTTGGAAATGATCTGTTTCACACTTCCTCCGGGGGAATCGTCTCCCTCCCGACGCATATAAGCCCACACAATGTCCTTACAGGGAAGGCTGTTCAGCATCATGTGGCGGCTGTATGCCAGATAACCATCTTCTATACGTATCTTACCGTATCTCATATATACAATCTTCCTCCATTTTGCTATACTCCGAAAGAATAACACATTCCGGAAAATTTGACAATTCCCACTGTAAGGCTATAATAAAACCACCACACATCTTACTACAGAAAGGAACAAATACTAAAATGGAAAATCTGATCTTTTGTCTTAATGCAACGATTCCTATCTTTCTTACTTTAATGTTGGGACTTTTTTTCAGAAAAGCCGGACTTTTTGATGAGTCTTTTGTAAGCAAAATGAACAAATTTGTTTTTAAAGCGGCCCTTCCTGCTCTTCTTTTCCAGGACATTGCAGATATGGACATCTACAGCGTATGGGACGGCAAGATGGTGCTTTTCTGTTTTTTTGCCACACTGATCAGCATCCTGATCTCAATAGGCTTTTCCTTTCTATTAAAACCCAGGGATATTCAGGGGGAATTTGTCCAGGCATCCTATCGGAGCAGTGCTGCTGTGCTTGGTATTGCCATTATCCAGAATATGTATGGAGATGCAGGAATGGCTCCCCTTATGATCGTTGCCAGCGTACCTCTTTATAACATTATGGCAGTCACTGTACTGTGTCTGTTCCGTCCTGGCAATTCAGGAATTTCCATGCCAGTGATCAAACGCACTCTGAAAGGGATTGCCACCAATCCCATAATCCTTGGGATCGTTGCCGGCTCCATCTGGTCCCTGCTCCGCCTTCCTATGCCTAAAATTCTCTCTACTACCGTTGGAAATCTGGCCAAAACTGCCACACCTCTGGGACTGATGGCAATGGGCGGCGCACTTGAATTCAGAAAAGCATTTTCCAGGATCCGTGCAGTACTTGCCTGCACATTTTTGAAGCTGGTTGGATATACAGCACTTTTCCTGCCGGCAACCATGCATTTCGGTTTTACTAAAGACAAACTGGCGGCCATTCTGATCATGCTTGGATCTGCAACTACTATCAGCTGTTATATTATGGCGAAAAATACGGATTATGAAGGTTCCTTTACCTCAGGTGTAGTTATGCTTACCACCTTGCTAAGTTCCTTTACCCTTACCGGCTGGCTGTTCCTGTGCCGTTCCCTGGGTATGCTTTAAGTCTTTCCCGAATGCCTGTTATACATATTTTCTTATAATCTCATAAAGGGTCTGCACACTAGGAAGAAGGATCCTTTCATCGATCTGAAACTTCGGATGATGAAATGGATGCTCCTCTCCGGGAACTGCTGCAAGAAAAACGCAGAATAGTCCTTTTGTCTGTTGATAATACCGATATGCATTATCTCCTGTAAGAAAAAGTTCATCTTCTCCCTCCAGCAGAAAATGGGATCCGAATATTGTTCTTCCTGTGTCTGCTGCTATGGCAGTAAGAGTAGGGTCATTGGCAAAGGGCAGCACCGGATCTTTTGGGAAGCTTAAACATACCTGTGCCCCGGTTACTTCTTCCACCTTATGGAAGGCCTGCTCCAGGGCCTTTTTTAATTGTTCAAAATCCTCTCTATAGCAGGCTCTGATATTTCCCACCAGCTTCACCTGATCTGAAATAATATTAGGATATTCCCCGCCATGTATGGTGCCGATCCCGGCAACATGAGGTCCTTTTCCCACATAATCGCGGCTGATCTCATGAACCTTCTGGACGACAAGACCAGCTGCATAAATACTGTCAATCCCTTTTTCCGCCTGACACCAGTGACTGGACTTTCCTTTTATCAGAATTTCCATTTTGCCGATCATAGCGGAGGCCTGCCCTTTGTGGACTGCCATACCAAGGGGCTGGTCACAGGCATAATGGAACATTAAAAATCCGTCAGCTTTCCTGCCCTTATCCTTGTCAAGAGCTCCCCCATCCAGCATCCGTACCGTACCCTCTCCAATCTCTTCTGCCGGCTCAAACAAAAAGCGGACAGCCACAGGAAAATCCTTTTGCCCGGAAAGGATCTTTGCCAGAGTCAAAGCCACTGCCAGTATCCCATCGTGACCACAGGCATGCATACAGCCTTTATTCCTGGATGCATAGGCCAGACCTGTACACTCCTGCACAGGAAGTGCATCCATTTCTGCCCGCAGAACCACCATTTTTTCTCTGTTTTTCATACAGGGATGCTCTGCGATCAAACCTGTAGGCGGCACATGCCTGACCTGATACCCCAGTTCTTCCAGATATTTCTGTATAAATGCAGAAGTTTGGAACTCCTGCAAAGCAAGCTCCGGATACTGATGGAAGTGCCGCCGAAGACGGATCACTTCCTCCTCATATTGTGAAAACTCTGTTTTTTTCAACTGAAAAACTCCTCCGCTGCCTGGATCAGATAAGTAGTATCTTTCACCCCTGCTGTCTCAAAGCAGGAATGCATGGCAAGCTGCGGCAGCCCGATATCTACCGTATTGAGTGCTGCTTGATTATTGGAAATATTGCCTAATGTGGAACCTCCTGCAATATCAGAACGATTCACAAAGATCTGATAAGGCACCTGTGCCTGCTGGCAAAGATCCTTAAACACAGCGCCTGTAAGACCATCTGTGCAGTATTTCTGGTTTGCATTATATTTCACCACAATTCCTCCATTGATCACTGGACGATTCACAGGATCTGCTTTTTCAGCATAATTTGGATGAAGCGCATGGGCATTATCAGCAGAGATCATAAAGCTTCCAGCCATTGCAGCCAAATATTCTTCATAGCTTTTTCCAAGGCCCAGATAAATACGAAGGAGACAATCCTTCAAAAAGGTAGAAGCTGCCCCCTGCTTGGTACTGCTGCCAACTTCCTCATTGTCCAGCACACAGTGGACACAGATGGAATTTTCTTTTTTGCCCTTCAGAAAGCCCTCCAGGGAGGCAAAAGCACACTGCAGATCATCCAGCCTTGGAGCGGAAACAAATTCCTCTTCAGGTCCCCAGATACTGCCCTCAGTTCTTGGGTATAGAAACAGATCATGACCAAGAATGTCTTTTTCTTTTACACCTGCTGCCTGCGCGATCCGCTTCATAAAGCTGCCCTTTGCATCTCCAAGTCCGTATAAGGGCAAAAGATCCTTCTGTGCATTATATTTGTATCCATTATTGGCTTCTCTGTTCATATGTATGGCAAGACTGGGAATCAAAGCCATATCCTCATTCATATCCACCAGGATCTGCCGGATCTCCCCCTTTTCCCTGGCGATCACACGTCCTGCCACAGAAAGAGGCCTGTCAAACCAGGGTGCCATCAGCATTCCTCCATAGGGTTCCACATTCAGGCGCACATACATTCCTTCTACATTTATCTCCGGATTCTCTTTGATCTTTAATGCAGGAGAATCACTGTGGCTTGCCAGTATGTGAAAATGGTCTGCCCCTTCTTCCGGTATGGAAAAAGCAGCCAGTGCGGAATGATTCCTTGTTGTAAAATATCTGCCTCCCGGATGGATGTCCCAGCATTCCTTTTCAGACAATTCTGTAAAGCCCTTTTTCAAAAGGCGTTTCTTCATCTGTTCCACTGCCTGAAATGCAGAAGGGCTTTTCTTTATAAATTCAAGTAACTTTTCAGCATTTTTTCTGTACATATCCAAAATCTCCTCATCCGTATGATATTCTGATTATACGCTACATTCCATTTGGCCGCAACCGGAAGGATACAGCACTTAATGTGCCTATTACATAAAAAAGCTGCTGTACCTCCTGAGTACAACAGCCTGTCCGTCAGTCTTTTATGATCAGTGCCATAAAAACAAGATCTGTATTACCTGTATTTGATAATCCGTGACCTTTGCCTGATGAAGTATAGGTAATATCCCCGGCACTCACCGGACGATATGCACCATTATCATTATACTCTCCCTGACCTGCAAGAATATAATAGGTCTCACTTTCCCCATGATGCTCATGATAACCAAGCGAGCATCCCGGCTCCAGTGTTACTTCTGCATACAGACCGCATTTCCCTGCAAGATATGGCTCTTCCAGGATCTCCTTAATGATCACATGGCCATTTCCTTCGCACATATGCTCAATACGGCTTACCTTCATAATGAAACCTCCTTTTCAATTCTGCTGATTGCCTCCAGCGTATTCTCATAGGTACCAAACGCAGTAAGCCGAAAATATCCTTCGCCCTGAGCACCAAAGCCGGAACCAGGAGTTCCTACTACATTTGCTTTTTCCAGCAGATAATCAAAAAACTCCCAGGATGTCATTTTCCCTGGTGTTTTCAGCCAGATATACGGAGCGTTCACACCACCTGAAACGGAAAAGCCTGCATTTGCAAGAGATTCCCGGATCGTTTTAGCATTCCTCATATAATAGCCTACCTGCTCCTTTAACTGTGCCTTGCCTTCCGTAGAATATACAGCTTCCCCTGCACGCTGTACGATGTAAGGAGCACCATTAAACTTAGTGCCATGACGTCTTGCCCACAGATCATGAAGTGCCACACCATCACGGACCAGTTCCTTTGGAATTACGGTAAAGCCAAGCCGCACACCTGTAAAACCTGCATTCTTGGAAAAGCTGCGAAGCTCGATAGCACAGGTTCTTGCACCTTCACACTCATAAATAGTATGTGGTACATTCTCTTCAGAAATATATGCTTCATAGGCTGCATCATAAATGATCACGCAGCCGTTTTTGTTGGCATAATCCACCCATTGCTGAAGTCCCTCTTTTGTAATAGCACCACCTGTGGGGTTATTAGGGAAACAAAGATAGATTAGATCCGGCACTTCTTCCGGCAACTCCGGCAGGAAGCCATTCTCTTCCCTGCAGGGCATGTAGATCACCCCGTCAAAATTCTCACGCTGTGTATTGTAAAAACCTGTACGTCCTGCCATAACATTAGTATCCACGTACACCGGATAAACCGGGTCGCAGACTGCCACCTTATTATCCAGTCCGAAGATCTCCTGGATATTTCCTGAGTCACTTTTGGCTCCATCGGAAACAAAAATCTCATCAGCACAGATTTGACACCCTCTATCCTGATAATCGTTTTTTGCAATGGCATTTCTCAGAAAATCATAGCCAAGATCCGGTGCATAGCCGCGAAAAGTCTCTGCATGAGCCATCTCCTCCACAGCCTTATGAAGGGAATCGATAATCGCCGGTGCCAAAGGCTGGGTCACATCTCCAATCCCAAGACTTATGATTCTTGCATCTGTATGCTCTGCCTGATATGCTTTTACTTTCTTACCGATGGTTGAAAAAAGATAACTGCCCGGTAATTTAATATAATTGTGATTTACTGTTACCATAAATATCTCCTGCCTGCCAGGAGCCTGCTGCTATATGGCCTCCTGGCTTGTTTTAATTTTATTTTCGTTTGCTGATCTCATCAGCAAGAGCCTCCCGAACACCTGCCGGATTTGCTTTTCCCTTTAATTCTTTCATGATCAGTCCTACAAAGTAGCCCATAACCTTATCCTTACCTTCAAGAAGCTGGGCAAGAGGTTCCGGATTCTCATCCAGGATCCTGGTCACAGTACTTTTAAGCAGGCCTGTATCTTCAACAATTTTCAGACCTTTCTCTTCAATGTATACCACAGGATCAATATCCTGGTCAAACACTTTTTCAAATACCCTTTTTGCATTCTGGGCACTAACCTGTTTTTTCTCTACCATATCCAGCAGATCTGCAAGATGCTTTGCACTAAAGTGCACTTTTTCCGGCTCCATTCCCTTTTCTTTTACAAGACGAAGCACCTCACCCATAAACCAGTTTGCTGTTTTTTTCGGATTCCCGGACAGCGTGGCTGTTTCTTCAAACAAATCCGCAAGATGCCTGGATTCTGTAAGGATTTCCGCATCATAAGCCGGAAGCCCGTATTCCTTTTGATAACGCTGCTGCTTTTCTTCACGGAATTCCGGAAGCTGTGCCTTCGTATCCTGGATCCACTGGTCTGAAATATGAATGGGTGGAAGATCCGGATCTGGAAAATACCTATAATCCTTTGCATCTTCCTTAGAACGCATAGCATGGGAAGATTCTTTGTTATCATCCCATCTTCTTGTTTCCTGCACTACAGGTTTTCCCATTTCAAGAAGCTCGATCTGGCGCTCCCGTTCCCCTTCAATCGCTCTTGCAATTGCTTTAAAAGAGTTCAGGTTCTTCATCTCTGTTCTTGTTCCAAATGTTTCAGAACCCGTCTCGCGGATAGAAAGGTTTACATCTGCACGCATAGATCCTTCCTGTAGCTTACAGTCAGAAACGCCCAGGTACTGCATGGTGCAGCGCAGCTTTTCCAGGTATGCGATCACTTCTTCTGCGCTTCGCATATCCGGCTCAGAAACAATCTCGATCAGCGGCACACCACTTCGGTTGTAATCTACAAGAGAACAGTCTTCCCATTCATCATGGATCAGTTTTCCTGCGTCCTCTTCCATGTGCATTTCATGAATACGGATTTTCTTTTTGCCTGCAGAAGTCTGGATCTCTACCCAGCCGTCATAACAGATTGGCAGATACAGCTGGGAAATCTGATAGTTCTGAGGGTTATCCGGATAGAAATAATTCTTTCTGTCAAATTTGCAATACTGGTTAATGCTGCAATTCGTTGCAAGCCCGGCTTTTAATGCAAATTCAACTACTTTTTTATTCAATACAGGAAGAGAGCCTGGCATACCGGTACATACCGGACAAGTGTGTGTATTTGGTGCTCCTCCAAATGCGGTAGAACAACCGCAGAATATTTTTGTTCTGGTAGCAAGCTCTACATGAACCTCCAAACCGATCACTGTTTCATACTGTTTCATGCTCTGGCACCTCCTTCTTCCGGAGTTCCAAAATCTCCTCTTGCCTGCTCATATGCATGTGCTGCGCGCAGGATCTTCTTCTCCATAAAGCAGTCACCGATCATCTGTACGCCGATAGGCAGCCCTGTGTGGTCCTTGCCGCAAGGAACAGAAATCCCAGGCAATCCGCACAGATTAACTGCAACTGTATAAATATCTCCCAGATACATAGCCAGCGGATCCTTCAGGCTTTCTCCGATCTTTGGTGCTGTATAAGGTGCTGCCGGGGCAAGAAGTACATCATATTTTTCAAATGCCTGGTTAAATTCCTGCATGATCAAAGCTTTTGTACGCAAAGCCTTCAGATAATATGCATCGTAATATCCGGAACTAAGTACAAAGGAGCCAAGCATAATACGTCTTTTTACTTCTTCTCCAAAGCCTTCTGTTCTGGAACGCTTGTACATATCATGAAGACCTTCATATTCTTTTGCCCTGTATCCATATTTCACCCCATCAAAGCGCTCCAGATTGGAGCTGGCTTCTGCACTGGCAATGATATAATAAGCAGGGATCATATATTCCATTGTTTTTACTGAGAAAAACTCAACGATTGCCCCAAGCTCTGTAAGTGTTTTCAGCACTTCCATAAAGGCAGCCTTTACTTCCGGATCAATTCCCTCTGCCAGATACTCTTTTGGAACACCAAATTTCATACCTGTGATCTTTCCATTTAAAGCTTCCATAAAATTAAGATCTTCTCTTTTTTGGGATGTACTGTCCTTAGGATCATGACCTGCGATCACCTGAAGAAGTGCTGCACAGTCTGCTACATCCTTTCCTACAGGTCCGATCTGATCCAGGGAAGATGCGTAAGCGATCAGTCCATATCTTGAAACTGTACCATAGGTCGGTTTCAGGCCTGTTACTCCGCAAAAAGAGCTGGGCTGACGGATCGAACCACCGGTATCTGAGCCCAATGCCATGTACGCTTCTCCTGCTGCTACCGCTGCACAAGAGCCGCCGGAAGAACCACCGGGTACATGCTCCAGATTCCATGGGTTTCTTGTGATTCCGTAAGCAGATGTTTCTGTGGTACTTCCCATAGCAAACTCATCCATATTTGTTTTTCCGATAATGATCATCCCTGCCTTTTCCAGCCGATCGATCACCTCTGCCTGGTACTGAGGCTCAAAGCCTTCAAGAATCTTTGAAGCACAGGTAGCAGGCTTGCCCTGTACACAGATATTATCTTTTACTGCAATAGGCACACCTGCAAGCGGGCCTGTATAAGTGCCGTCTGCAATTCCTTTTTCTACCTGTTTTGCTCTCGTATATGCTTCTTTTTTATATAAATCCAGATACGCATGTACTCTGTCTTCTTTTTTCTCGATCTGGTCAAACACAGTCTTTACACCATCAACCACACTGATCTGATGCTGTTTGATCTTTTCCGCCAGAGCCAGCGCTGTCATTTTTTCCAAATCCATGGTTTTCTCTCCTATCCTATGGTCTTGGGCACCTGATATTGTCCATCCTTTGCTTTTGGTGCATTCTTCAGCATTGCCACGCTTTCATCTCCATTTGTCACCACATCCTCACGGAATACATTAGCATTCCCGAAAATATGAGACAGTGGTACCACACCAGATGTATCCAGTTCATCCAGCTTTTCAACATAATCCAGCATTTTCTGCATATCAGCCTTAGCCTTTTCTCTTTCCTGTCCGGAAAGGGACAGCTTTGCCAGAATGCATACATTTTCCATTGTTTCGTCATCTATGATCTTTGCCATTTTTCCATCTCCTCTTATGGCTCCAGCCTGTTCATATCTCTTGGGAACAGGCATGTTTCACGTACATTATCCTCTCCCAGCAGCTGCATGGTAAGACGTTCCAGACCGATTCCCAATCCACCATGTGGCGGCATTCCATGTTTGAAAGTATCCAGATACTCCTCCATTCCTTCGGTTTCCATACCTCGTGCGGCTAACTTGTCACACAGTGCCTGGTAATCATGGATACGCTGCCCTCCTGTGGTGATCTCCAGGCCATGGAACAGAAGATCAAAGCTTAAGGTATACCTGGTATCTTCCGGATCATCCATAGCATAGAAAGGACGTTTTTTAGAAGGATAATGGGTTACAAATACAAAATCCGCATCATATTCTTCTTTAAAGTAACGGCCGATCAAGGCTTCTTCTTCAGGCTCCAGGTCAAATGGATTACGGATCTGACGTTTGTACTTTTCGAACACCAGTTGTTTTGCTTCATCAAAACGTACCTGTGGAATCCTGGACACATCCGGAAGCTGAACCTTCAGCATTTCCAGTTCCTTAGCATAATCCTTTTTCAGAAGCTCCATAGCATACTGAAGATATCCTGTCTCCATGGCCATGATCTCCTGAAAACAGTCAATATATCCCATTTCAAAATCAAGGCTTGTATATTCATTCAGGTGACGTTTGGTATTATGCTTTTCTGCACGGAACACAGGCCCCGTTTCAAACACACGGTCAAATACGCCAACCATCATCTGTTTATAAAACTGCGGGCTTTGTGCAAGAACAGCAGGCTTATGGAAATAACTGAGTTTGAACATATTTGCACCGCCTTCAGCTCCTCTGGAACCGATCTTTGGTGTGTGTATCTCTGTAAATCCCTGTTCATAAAGATAATCTCGAAAGGCCCTTGTAAGACCTTCCTGGATCCTGAATTTTGCCCTTTCCTGAAGGTTACGAAGAGAAATGGAACGGAAGTTCAGCTTTGCTTCCAGAGAAGTATTCAGCTTCCATTTATCAATTGCCAGAGGAAGAGGTTCTGCCGGTGATGACAATACTTCCAGATTTGAGATCAGAAGCTCTCTGCCCTGTGGTGCACGCTCCTCCTGGCTGACAGTTCCTGTCACTCTTACGGTCATGGCTTCTTTCAGATCACGGACAGAAACATTTGCTTTTCCCTCTTCCAGCACCGTCTGAAAAAGCCCTTCTTTTTTTCTTAAGATTACAAATGCAATTTCACCCATATTTCGGATACTGTGAATCGCACCTGCCACACAAGCCTGCTGATTCAGGATGTGGTCACTTAAAAGTTCTTCAAAGCTGCATTCTTTCTTTTCCCATTTACCATCCAAAAATTTCATTTCCTCATCCTCCATATTCACAGTGAATTGCTGCCTTTTCAGGCATTTTCTTAAACTTTATACTTCATCATATAAGAGCATTAGCACCATCTGTGCTGTTTCTACCATATTAGTACCGGAATCCATACTGCATTTCTGTATATAACGGTATGCATCCTCTTCATTCAGATGATTTCGCTCCATTAATAAAAATTTTGCATTAGATATATAATTCTGTTCTTTCCAGCTACGGGGCTTTGGCCGTTTCTTGTCTTTTTTCCATCGTCTTTCCAGCTGTGAAAGTACCATATCAACTGTATTTACCAGATCACTGGCTTTCATAGGCATTTCCACAGATAAGACGGAAGATGGCGCCTCTTTGATCACTCTGGCTGATGCAAGCAGCAACAGCTGAAAATAGGAAGGCAGATATTCCAATATATCCCGGTAATACATATCCGGCAAATGGTAGCCACAGATTAGGACTCCCCCATCTAGTTCAGACATGCTTGCCAAAGCACCTGCACCTGTGCTGCACACTGAAGCCACAGAAAAACCATACCGGATCAGGATCGCCCGTATTTTTTTCGCATCTTTGATCTTAGGCAGCGCAATTACAATGCTGCTATTCATACGTACCCGCCACTCTCTTTCGTCTTTGTTATACAAACCTTCACGCTGGTATTTCGTATTCCTGCTTCATATTCTTAAATACGATACAGATATTCTTCAATCTCCCATTGTGTCACCTGTCTTGTATAACGAAGCCATTCTTTCTTCTTTGCAGCGGTATATTCCTCACAAAATTCCTTGCCAAGAATCTCTTTCATCCACTGGCTGTTCTCAAATTCTTCTACAGCTTCACGAAGATTCTCCGGAAGATTTCCTATATTCATTGCTTTCTGATCAGATTCAGACATGGAACGATTGGAAGACTTTGTAGGATAGGTCTTCTTTTCAATTCCATCCAGTCCTGCAGCCAGACAGCAGGCAAATACAAGATATGGATTGGCTGCCGCATCCGGGCTTCTCAACTCGATCCCTGTATGTTCTCCTCTGGCACCTGGAATCCTGATAAGGGAATTCTGATTGTTTGTAGTCCAGGTAAGCTCTGTAGGTGCCTCATATCCTGGCACCAGACGCTTATAAGAATTCACCACTGGATTGGTGATCACAGCCATTTCCCTACTGTGAGCCAAAAGGCCGCCAACAAAGTAATACGCATCCTCACTTAACTCCTGTGGATTCTTTGGATCTACAAAAATATTTCTGCCCTCTTTAAATAAAGAAAACCGAATATGCATGCCGGATCCGTTAGCATCCACTTTAGGTTTTGGCATAAAGGTAGCATGAAGCCCATGACGCTTTGCAATGGTCCGCACTGCCATTTTAAAGGTCATAATGTGGTCAGCCATTTTACGGATCTCATCACATCTGAAGTCGATCTCATGCTGTGCCGGTGCAGTCTCATGATGGGAGGATTCGATCTCCATGCCCATATCCTCCAGATTCAGCACCATATCTCTTCTTGCATTCTCTCCCAGATCCACAGGACTGATATCCAGATAACCTGCCTTCTCATGAGTCAGTGTGGTAGGTACTCCATTATCGTCTGTATGGAACAGGAAAAATTCACATTCCGGGTCAATATAGCAGGTATAGCCCTTCTGCTCTGCCATTGCAGCTGTTCTTTCTAATATATATCTGGAGCTGCGTTCATTTGGCTTTCCGTCCGGTGTATAAATATCGCACAACAGTCTGGCAACCTTTCCCTGCTGGGGGCGCCATGGGAGGATAGTAAAGGTGTCAAGATCCGGATAAAGATACATATCCGGTTCTTTTTCTCCTGCGATCCCTGCAATAAAAGATCCATCTACCACGCATTCATTATTTAATGCCCTTGGAAGCTCTCTTGCGGTTATGGCTATATTTTTCAATGTTCCAAACATATCCGTAAACTGCAATCGGATAAACTCTACATCTTCATCCTCCGCCATCTGTAAAACTTCTTCTCGTGTATAATTCCCCATCTCATTCTCTCCTTTATAATAAAAAAGAGCATACTTCATACAACATCTGTATGAAGAACGCCCTTGTTCATGTTGAACATTATAGCAACGGCATTATTTGTTGTCAACTCCTTTATCACTGTGAATCAAAAAAAATACAGCCACAAAAGCCTTAAAAAGCTTTGCAGCTGTATCATTATGCCTGCAACTGTGATGGTGCCGGACAGTTACAAGTTTACAGATATGAATATCCCATCAGAGATTCATCCACTGCTTTGGCAGCTTCTCTGCCTTCACGGATCGCCCAAACCACCAAAGACTGGCCTCTATGCATGTCTCCTGCTGTAAACACACGCTCCACACTTGTTTCATATCCATTCGGTTTTGTTTCCACATTGGTACGTCCGTTTACTGCTACCTTAAATGCATCTGTCACATATTTCTGGCTTCCAAGGAAGCCGGCTGCGATCAGTACCAGTTCTGCCGGGATCACTTCTTCTGTTCCTTCTACAGGTACCATCATCATGCGGCCAGTTTTAGGATCTTTCTCACTTTTCAGCTTAACGATCTTTGCCTGGCATACATTTCCGTTTTTATCAGCAATAAATTCCTTTACTGTTGTCTGATAAACCCTTGGATCATGACCGAATACAGCAATGGCCTCTTCCTGACCGTAATCTGTTTTCAGCACTCTTGGCCACTGTGGCCATGGATTATTCGGCGCCCTGTGTACAGGCGGCATTGGCATCATTTCCAGCTGGGTAACGGATTTTGCTCCCAAACGGATGGAAGTACCTACACAGTCATTTCCTGTATCTCCTCCACCGATCACAAGCACATGTTTTCCCTTCGCTTCCTCATAAGGTGCTTTCTGGAAATCAGAATCCAAAAGTGTTTTTGTAACCTTAGAAAGGAAATCTACTGCAAAATAAATACCTTTTGCTTCTCTTCCAGGAACCTTGATATCCCTTGGATTGGATGCACCACAGGCAAGAATCACACGGTCATACTGTTTCAGCAGCTCTGCAGGCGTAATATCCACACCAACATTGACTCCTGTTATGAACTTAACTCCCTCTTCTTCCATTAAGTGGATCCTGCGGTCGATCACAGATTTATCCAGCTTCATATTCGGGATTCCATAGCGGAGCAGCCCGCCGATCCGGTCGTTTCTTTCATATACAGTTACCTGATGGCCTCTACGGTTCAACTGCTGTGCTGCGGCAAGTCCGGAAGGGCCACTGCCAACTACTGCAATGGACTTGCCTGTACGCACCTTTGGAATCTGAGGCTTTACCCAGCCATTTGCATAAGCAGTCTCAATAATGGCACGTTCATTTTCTTTGGTAGATACAGGCTCTCCGTTAATATTACAGGTACATGCAGCCTCGCACAGTGCAGGGCACACCCTTGATGTAAATTCCGGGAAGGAATGGGTCTTGCTCAGTCTTAAGAATGCCTGTTTCCAATTGCCTGTATATACCAGATCATTTGTTTCCGGTACAAGGTTATGCAGCGGACAGCCGGAAGCCATTCCTCCAAGCATCATGCCCGACTGGCAGAAGGGAACTCCGCATGCCATACAGCGTGCCCCCTGAAGTTTTTGTTTTTCTTTATTTAACGGAATACGAAATTCCTTAAAATCAGCAATTCTTACTTTCGGCGGCAGAACCTTTGCCGTCTCTCTGTCGTAATCTAAAAATCCAGTTGGTTTTCCCACGGTTATGCCCTCCTAATACTTTCATAAAACGCTTCCATCTGTGCCTGTTCGCTGTTCAATCCTTTTTCTTCCAGCTTTGCACTTAAAGTCACCATATGTTTATACTCATTTGGAATCAGCTTTTTGAAATGAGGAAGATATTCGTCAAAGTCTGCCAGCACCTTTGCCCCCAGTTTTGAGCCGGTAGCCTGTACATGGGCTTCAATCAGATCCCGCAGTTCCTTTTTATCATATTTGTTCTCAACCTTTTCAATGGAGATCATGGCTTTATTCAGATTCTTGTAAAGCACATTGTCCACGTCCAGCACATAGGCGATACCACCGCTCATACCTGCTGCAAAGTTTTTCCCGGTTTTGCCAAGAACAACCACACGACCGCCGGTCATGTACTCACATCCGTGCTCACCAACACCTTCTACAACTGCATACGCTCCAGAGTTACGTACTGCAAAACGCTCTCCAGCCATTCCGTTAATAAATGCAGTTCCGCTGGTAGCACCATACAGTGCAACATTTCCTACAATAATATTATCCTCTGCTTTGTAACCGGCTTTTTCCGGAACCTTTACTACAAGCTTTCCACCTGAAAGCCCTTTTCCAAAATAATCATTGCTGTCACCAGTAAGCTTCAGGGTAAGCCCCTTAGGAATAAACGCACCAAAACTCTGTCCGCCTGCACCGGTACAGTTGACTACAATTGTATCGTCTGCCAGACCTTTTTTATGATTTCTAGTGATCTCTGCACCCAGAATTGTTCCAAAAGCCCTGTCTGTATTTGTAACATTTACAGAGATTTCTGTTTTGCTTCCACTTACAATATTTTTACCGCATTTTTTAAGAAGCACTTTTTCGTCCAATGTTTTTTCCAGTTCAAAATTGAACTCTGCTTTCGGATCAAAAGTAACCTTTTCCCTTTTTGCTGCATATGGATTATTCAAAATAGCAGTCAGATCCACTTTGCCCTTATGAGGCTCCTTTACCTTATCAGATGCAACCAGAAGATCTGTACGTCCCACCATTTCTTCCAGGGTACGAACGCCTATCTTTGACATATATTCCCTTAATTCTTGTGCGATAAAACGCATGAAATTCTCTACGTATTCTGGTTTTCCTTTAAATCTTTTACGCAGCTCCGGATTCTGTGTTGCCACACCTACCGGGCATGTATCCAGATTACATACACGCATCATCACACAGCCCATTGTTACAAGAGGTGCAGTTGCAAATCCAAATTCCTCTGCTCCAAGGAGAGCTGCCACTGCCACATCTCGACCGCTCATCAGCTTTCCATCTGTTTCAATACGTACACGGTTACGTAATCCGTTCATCAGAAGTGTCTGGTGTGTTTCGGCAAGTCCCAGTTCCCAGGGAAGTCCGGCATTATGGATGGAGCTTCTTGGTGCAGCTCCTGTACCGCCATCATAACCAGAGATCAGGATCACCTGTGCTCCAGCCTTGGCAACACCGGCTGCAACCGTTCCCACACCTGCTTCAGATACAAGCTTTACTGAGATATCTGCATATTTATTGGCATTTTTCAGATCATAGATCAGTTCAGCCAAATCCTCAATGGAATAAATATCATGATGTGGCGGCGGGGAGATCAGACTTACTCCTGGTGTGGAATGCCTGGTCTTGGCTACCCATGGATATACCTTCTTTGCAGGCAGATGTCCGCCTTCACCAGGCTTTGCTCCCTGTGCCATCTTGATCTGGATCTCACGTGCAGATACCAGATAACGGCTGGTAACACCAAAACGTCCGCTGGCAACCTGCTTGATGGCAGAGCAACGATCATTGTCTGTTCCTGCTGAATCCAGACGTTCCTCACTTTCGCCACCCTCTCCTGTATTGGATTTTCCATGAAGATGATTCATGGCAATGGCAAGTGTTTCATGTGCTTCCTGAGAAATGGAACCATAAGACATTGCTCCTGTTTTAAAGTGTTTTACGATCTCATCAACACTTTCCACTTCCTCCATAGGCACAGGCTCTTTGGCGTATTTAAAATCCATCAGGCCTCTTAAATTGCCATGGTTTTCTTCATCAACCTTTTTTGTATATTCTTTAAACAAATCATAGCTGCCTGTCCATGTAGCCTGTTGAAGAAGGGAAATGGTCTGAGGATTGTATTTATGCTCCTCTCCCTGGCTTCTCATCTTATGAGCTCCTACACTGTCAAGAGTAAGATCTGTAGCCAGCCCCAGCGGGTCAAATGCTTCGGAATGGAGACGTTCTACATTGTCCTCAATATCCTCCAGGGTAATACCGCCTACACGGCTGACTGTTCCTGTAAAATATTTATCGATCACATCCTGAGATACACCAATAGCCTCAAAAATCTGAGATCCCTGATAGGACTGAATAGTGGAAATACCCATCTTAGAAGCAATTTTTACAATACCGCCAAGCACTGCCTGATTGTAATCATTGACTGCTGCATAATAGTCTTTTTCCAGCATATGGGTATCGATCAATTCACGGATCGTTTCCTGTGCAAGATATGGGTTAATAGCACTTGCACCATAGCCCAGAAGGGTTGCAAAATGATGTACCTCTCTTGGCTCTCCAGACTCCAGGATAATTGCAAGGGAAGTGCTTTTCTTAGTTTTTACCAAATGCTGATGCACAGCGGATACTGCCAGAAGTGACGGAATAGGCATATGGTTTTCATCTACCCCACGGTCAGAAAGTACCAGAATATTGGCTCCGTCACGATATGCCTTATCTACCTCCACAAACAGTCGGTCAATGGCACGCTCCAGCTTGGTGCTTTTATAATAAAGAGTGGAAACAACGGCGACCTTAAAGCCTTCATAGTGCATTTCCTTGATTTTAAGCATATCTGTATTGGTAAGGATAGGATTGTTGATTTTTAATACCTGACAGTTTTCTGCATTCTGCTCCAACAGGTTTCCATCCTTTCCAACATATACGCTGGTACTGGTAACGATCTCCTCACGGATAGCATCAATAGGTGGATTTGTTACCTGTGCAAAAAGCTGCTTAAAGTAATCAAACAGAGGACGATTTTGTTTGGAAAGAACAGCCAGAGGCGTATCCACACCCATTGCTCCAATACTCTCTGCGCCGTTTAATGCCATATTGCGGATTGAAGTCCGGTATTGCTCATAGGTATATCCGAAAGCCTTCTGAAGGCGGGCTCTTTGTTCTTCTGTGTATTCCTCGATTCTCTCATTTGGGATATGGATGTCCTTCAGATGCAGAAGATTGCTGTCCAGCCACTCTCCGTATGGCTGTTTTTTTGCATACATTTCTTTAAGGTCATTATCATCAATAATCTTGCCCTGTACAGTATCCACAAGAAGCATTTTCCCAGGATGAAGACGTTCTTTTAATACGATTTTTTCTTCCGGCACAGGAAGAACGCCTACCTCAGAAGACAAGATCACATATCCATCAGATGTAACATAGTATCTGGATGGGCGAAGACCATTTCGATCAAGGACAGCTCCCATCACATCACCATCTGAAAACAGAATGGACGCAGGTCCGTCCCATGGCTCCATCATAGTTGCATAATACTGATAAAAATCCCGTTTTTCCTGAGAAATAGTATCATTATTTGCCCATGGCTCAGGAATGGTGATCATCACTGCAAGTGGCAGATCCATGCCGCTCATCATCAGGAACTCCAGCGTATTGTCCAGCATTGCTGAGTCGGAACCGCTTCTGTTCACAACCGGAAGCACCTTAGACATTTCCTGGCTCAAATATGGGGATTCCATATTTTCTTCTCTGGCAAGCATCTTATCTGCATTTCCACGGATCGTATTGATCTCACCATTATGTACGATTAGACGGTTAGGATGTGCACGTTCCCAGCTTGGATTTGTATTAGTACTGAAACGGGAATGAACCACTGCAATGGCAGATTCATAATCCAGGCTCTGAAGATCTTCAAAAAAGGTGCGAAGCTGTCCAACCAGAAACATACCTTTGTATACAATGGTCCTGCTGCTCATAGATACTACATAGGTATTGTCATTGGACTGTTCAAACTCCCTGCGGACAATATACAGTTTTCTGTCAAAATCAAGACCCTTCTCCACATCATCTGGTTTTTTTATAAATGCCTGCATGATATAGGGCATACACTCACGTGCTTTGTGTCCAAGCACATCCGGCACAGTGGGCACTGTACGCCATCCAAGGAATTCCAGACCTTCTTTTTCCACAATGATCTCAAACATTTTCTTTGCCTGGGCACGCTTGATTTCCTGCTGTGGGAAAAAGAACTGTCCAATTCCGTACTCTCTTTCCCCTCCAATCTCAATGCCCTCTTTTTTACAGGCTTTTTTGAAAAATTTATGAGAAATCTGTAAAAGGATTCCCACACCATCTCCGGTTTTTCCTTCTGCATCCTTTCCTGCACGATGATCCAGATTTTCTACAATACGCAGGGCATTTGCAACCGTTTCATGGCTTTTTTTACCTTTAATATTTACAACTGCACCAATTCCGCAGTTATCATGCTCAAATTCCGGGCGGTAAAGACCCTGCTGGTCATTTGCCACTTCTCTCATATTTCCTCATCCTTTCTATATGGTCTTTCTTTCAATTTCTTTTTTTCGGTCTACCGCCGCCTGTACAAATCCACGGAACAGCGGATGCGCATGATTTGGCCTTGACTTAAATTCCGGATGACCCTGGGTTCCTACAAAGAATGGATGACCTGAAATCTCGATCATCTCTACAATATGCCCATCCGGAGATGTACCGGCTATGCTCATTCCCTTTTCATTCAATTCGTCTCTGTATGCGTTATTGACCTCATAACGATGTCTGTGACGTTCCTGTATTTCTTTCTTGCCAAACAGTGCAAGGGATAAAGAATCATCCTTTAATACGCAAGGATAGCTTCCCAGACGGAGGGTTCCCCCCAGATCCTCTACCTGCTCCTGATCCGGCATAAGTGCGATCACCGGATGAGTAGTCTCAGGTGCCAGTTCTATACTGTTAGCATCCTCATACCCAAGCACATGACGGGCAAATTCCACAATCGCCATCTGCATGCCAAGACAGATACCAAGGTAAGGAATCTTGTGAACTCTTGCATACTGTGCAGCCAGGATCATTCCTTCTGTTCCTCTATTGCCAAAGCCGCCTGGAACCAGAATCCCGTCTACGTCATGAAGCTGCTTGTCCAGATTCTTTTCATTTAATTCTTCAGAATCCACCCAGGTAAATTCAACCTTCGCCTTGCAGGAGATCCCGCCATGCTTTAACGCTTCCACAACGCTTAAGTAAGCGTCATGAAGCTGTGTATATTTTCCTACAATAGCAATATTCACACGATCCTCCGGATGCTTCAGATGATCCACCATCTGGATCCAGTCTGTCAGATCCGGCTTCCTGTTTTCCAGGCACAAAGACTGAAGAACCACATCTGCCAGCTTTTCCCTTTCCATTGCAAGGGGTGCCTCATAAAGATATTCCACATCCAGATTCTGAAGCACATGGCTGACAGGCACATTACAGAACAAAGCGATCTTGCCACGAATGTCTTCCGTTAGAGGATACTCGCTTCTGCACACCAGCACATCCGGCTGGATCCCCATTCCCTGTAGTTCCTTAACGCTTGCCTGGGTGGGCTTTGTTTTCATCTCACCAGAAGCCTTCAGATATGGGATCAAAGTGACATGTATCAAAATAGCATTTTCATGTCCCACATCGTGTTGGAACTGACGAATTGATTCCAGAAAAGGCTGGCTTTCAATATCTCCTACTGTACCGCCCACTTCAATAATTGCGATTTTGTCCTCATCCGGTGATTTTGCCCTGTAAAATCGATTTTTGATCTCATTTGTAATGTGCGGGATCACCTGGACAGTTCCTCCGCCAAAATCTCCATGTCTTTCTTTCTGAAGAACAGACCAGTAAATCTTTCCTGTGGTTACGTTTGAGTTTTTATCAAGGCTTTCATCAATAAATCTTTCATAATGTCCCAGGTCCAGGTCCGTTTCCGTACCATCATCTGTAACGAAAACCTCTCCATGCTGGATCGGATTCATTGTACCAGGATCAATATTGATGTAAGGATCGAATTTTTGCATAGTCACCTGATATCCTCTGGCCTTCAAAAGCCGTCCAAGGGATGCAGCAGTGATTCCTTTCCCCAGTCCGGAAACAACGCCTCCTGTAACAAAAACATACTTAATTGCCATTATATATTTCCTCCTCATCCATAAAGCTCTCATCTCATATCTGTACTAAGCCAAACAAAAAGGTGCCAAAACAATCCTTCCGGAGGGGACTATCCCCCGAAAGTTCTGTTCTGACACCTTTGTCATAAAAATCACAGATATAAAAATTTGCTATAATATAACCCATTTTTACATGTTTGTCAATAATAAATCTGTAAAACGACCCACTTTTGATCTGTAAAGCAGCCACACCTAATTCTGATCATATTTTGTGGATCTCATATTCCATGCTTACTGTATGCTCCGGGATCTCCATTGGATAATTCCCGTCAAAGCAGGCTTTACAGATTGGAAGGCCTCCGGCCATTCCCTCCAGATATTCACTTTCCATATATCCCAGAGAATCTGCACCGATCATTTTGCAGATCTCTTCTGTACTGTGTTTGGCTGCGATCAACTGATCATTGCTTGGCACATCGGTTCCGAAATAACAGGGATGTAAAAAAGGCGGTGAACTGATTCTTACATGAACTTCTTTTGCCCCTGCCTCTTTCAGCATGGTGATCAGATTGGCAATGGTAGTGCCTCTCACAATAGAATCATCTACAAGTACAATCCTTTTGCCCTGTACAACCGACTTCAGCACACTTAATTTCAAATGTACACTGGACTCTCTCTCCTTCTGGGTGGGCTTGATAAAAGTCCTTCCTATGTAGGAATTTTTGTAAAAAGCAAGTCCAAATGGAATGCCGGATTCTTCAGAATATCCCTTGGCAGGAATCAGTCCGGACTCCGGAACTCCTGTTACCAGGTCTGCTTCTACAGGATAAGACTTTGCAAGAGACTTTCCGCCACGGATCCTGGCATCGTAAACACTGACTCCGTCAATGGTGCTGTCAAGCCGTGCAAAATAAATATATTCAAAAACACAATGTGCATACTTTTTATTTTCAAAGATCATCTGGGACTTTACTCCCTCCCTGGAAATACTTACCATTTCTCCAGGCTTTATATCACGGATAAAGTCTGCTCCTACCGATGTAAGAGCACAGCTTTCGGAGGCAAGCACATAAGCATTCCCCCTTTTTCCAAGACATAAAGGACGCAGGCCGTAAGGATCCCTGACACCGATCAGCTTTCTGGGGCTCATCACCACCAGACCGTAAGCTCCCTTGATCTTCTTTGCAGTTTTCATCACAGCCTCTTCCACGCTTTTGGACCCTACTCTCTCCCTTGCAATATAAAAAGCAATCACTTCAGAATCTGTAGTTGTATGGAAAACTGCACCGCTCTGAATCAATTCCCACTTCAGCTCCGGGGTATTTACCAGGTTGCCATTATGGGCAAGGGCAAGACTTCCTTTTACGTAAGAAAGCACAAGGGGCTGTGCATTCTCAGCCACAGATGCTCCCGTGGTAGAATATCTCACGTGTCCAATGCCGATATCCCCATCCATCTGACGGATGGTGTTTTCTCTTAAAACTTCACTTACCAGTCCCAGATCCTTATGGAATTTCACGTTTCCAATAGGCCCGTTGGTATCAGATACTGCAATTCCACAGGCTTCCTGTCCTCTGTGCTGCAAAGCTGTAAGCCCGTAGTAGATGGACGTTGCCACATTTTCTCCGTCCAGGTCATAAATACCAAATACACCGCATTCTTCTTTTATCTTAGCCATCTGGTTCCTCCTAGCTGCATAACCGTTCATCGCAAACATCCATATAATATAATTGAAAAAACACATTTGTCAACCCTGGCTTCTGAAAATATTTCCATCACCCTCTGGCAAAATAAAAAATAATTTTTTTCAAAAAAATAGTTGACATCTGTTTTTTTTTGTGTATACTACATCACATAAAGCAAAGGCGCTTTGGATGATACATTTATCGTCCGAAGCGCTTTTTTCGTTTTATAGAAAAAATTATGAGTGAAAGCGAAATGAAAGGAGTACCGAAGTATGGCTCAAAATATTCCTGAAATTTATGGCAGTCTTGTTTTTAATGACAAGATCATGCGAAGCAAATTACCAAAAGATATGTATAAGGCTCTGAAAAAAACAATTGAAAACGGTTCACATCTGGAGCTGGACGTAGCTAACTCCGTAGCCGTTGCAATGAAAGAATGGGCAATTGAAAATGGTGCCACTCATTATACACACTGGTTCCAGCCAATGACCAATGTTACTGCTGAGAAACATGACAGCTTCATTTCTCCTACCGGCGACGGACAGGTGATCATGGATTTCTCCGGTAAAGAACTGGTAAAGGGCGAGCCGGATGCATCCAGCTTCCCGTCAGGTGGTCTTCGTGCTACCTTTGAAGCAAGAGGCTATACAGCATGGGATCCTACTTCTCCAGCATTTATTAAAGACGGAACCCTTTACATCCCTACAGCTTTCTGTTCTTATAGCGGAGAAGCTCTTGATAAAAAAACACCTCTGCTCCGTTCCATGGATACATTGAATAAAGAGGCAGTAAACATTCTGCACATCCTTGGAAATAAAGAAGTAAAGCATGTTTCTACCACAGTAGGACCTGAGCAGGAATATTTCCTGGTAGACAAGGATCTTTATAACAAAAGAAAAGACCTGGTATTCTGCGGACGTACACTTCTTGGTGCACCTGCTCCAAAGGGTCAGGAAATGGAAGATCATTATTTCGGTACTCTGGCTCCAAAGGTTTCCGCTTACATGCACGACCTGGACGTAGAGCTTTGGAAGCTTGGTATTCCAGCAAAAACAAAACATAACGAGGTTGCTCCTGCACAGCATGAGCTTGCTCCTGTATTTGATACTACCAATGTTGCTGTTGACCACAATCAGCTGACTATGGAGATCATGAAAAAAGTAGCTGACAAGCACGGTCTGGTTTGTCTGCTTCATGAGAAACCATTTGAAGGAATCAACGGAAGTGGTAAGCATAATAACTGGTCTATGAGTACTGATACAGGCGTAAATCTTCTGGATCCGGGAAAAACACCAGCTGAAAACATTCAGTTCCTTGTATTTTTGATGGCAGTGATCAAAGCAGTTGATGAGTATGCGGATGTACTTCGTATCTCTGTTGCCAGTGCAGGAAACGATCATCGTCTTGGAGCAAATGAGGCTCCGCCGGCAGTTGTATCTGTATTCCTTGGCGATGAGCTGACTGAGATCATGAAGTCTATCGAGAATGATACATACTTCACCTCTCATGGTGCTGTTCAGATGGATATCGGTGCAAAGGTTCTGCCTCACTTTGTAAAAGACAATACAGACAGAAACCGTACCTCTCCATTTGCTTTTACAGGTAATAAATTTGAATTCCGTATGCTTGGTTCTGCTGCGTCTGTTGCAAATCCAAACATTATCCTGAATACTGCTGTTGCTGAAGCACTTCGTCAGTTTGCACAGGAACTTTCCGGTGTACCGGCAGAGGAAATGGAGCATGCAGTACATGAACTGATCAAACGTGCGATCCGTAAGCATAAACGTGTGATCTTTAACGGAAACGGATATACAGATGAGTGGATCGAAGAAGCCGAAAAGAGAGGTCTTTATAACCTGAAGTCTACTCCTGATGCTCTTCCAATGTGGATTGATGAGAAAAACATTAAGCTGTTTACAGACCACAAGATCTTTACAAAGGAAGAAATCTTCTCCCGTTATGAGATCTGGCTGGAAAATTATTCCAAGACCATCAATATTGAGGCTAATACAATGGCAGAAATGGTCCAGAAAGATCTTCTTCCATCTGTAATGACTTATACAGAAAAAATTGCAGCTGCTGCAAGCGCCAAAAAAGCGGTTGTTGCCGATATTTCTACAGCATGCGAAGCTTCTCTTATTTCAAAGCTTACTGCTTTGGAAGAAAAAATGGCTTCCGGTGTGGAAAAGCTGAAAGCAGATACTGCAACAGCCCTTGCAACAGAAGATCCGCTTGAAAATGCCAAAGCATATCAGTCTGTTGTACTGGAAGATATGGAAGAACTGAGAAAGGCTGCAGATGCTGCCGAGGTTCTTATCCCGGATGCTCTTCTTCCTTATCCTACCTACGGAAAACTTCTGTTTTCTATTTAATCGTTTCAGGTAAATACAGGGGATATCCTTATATGAACTCTACTTCATAATTCATTATCGATTTCCTCATCCATTAATCACACGATAGCGGATATTCCCTGATTTACATATATAAATCCCTGACTTCGATCATCTATGAGCTAAACTATGTAAGCGAGCGAATGGATATTGTACGGGGTTAAAAGTTACTTGTTTTAGTTCGTAAAGAAGCGGAAGAAAGCATATATCCTCTCTCTCGCTTCTTTTTATTTTTTCAAGGGGAAAGAAAGGAGAATAATATATGGACTATTCAGCAGTTAATACTATATGGGTACTTGTAGGTGCAGCCCTTGTCTTCTTTATGCAGGCTGGATTTGCAATGGTTGAAACAGGCTTTACAAGAGCCAAAAACGCTGGAAATATCATCATGAAAAACCTGATGGATTTTTGTATCGGCACACCGGTCTTCTGGCTGGTTGGCTTCGGTATTATGTTTGGTGCAGGAAATGGCTTTTTTGGAAAGATCGGCGGTATTGCCACCGAAGCTAATTATGGAAGCGCAATGCTTCCTGATGGCGTTCCTTTCTGGGCATTTCTTATTTTCCAGACCGTCTTTTGTGCAACCTCTGCTACCATCGTTTCCGGTGCAATGGCAGAACGCACTAAGTTTTCCGCTTACTGTATTTACAGTCTGCTCATCAGTCTTGTAGTGTATCCTGTTTCAGGACACTGGATCTGGGGCGGCGGATTTATTTCACAGATGGGATTCCATGATTTTGCAGGTTCCTGCGCGGTCCATATGGTAGGTGGTGTTGCTGCATTTGTTGGAGCTATTATCCTTGGACCTCGTATTGGTAAATATACCAAAAGCGGAAAATCAAAAGCAATTCCTGGTCATAACCTGACAGTAGGCGCTCTTGGAGTATTTATCCTCTGGTTCTGCTGGTTTGGATTTAATGGTGCTTCCACAGTTTCCATGGAAGGAGATGCTATTATCACTTCCGGCAAGATATTTGTCACTACTAACCTTGCTGCCGCAGTTGCTACTGTTTCAGTTATGCTGATCACATGGGTACGTTACAAAAAACCAGATGTATCCATGTCCCTGAACGGATCCCTGGCTGGTCTTGTTGCCATCACTGCAGGCTGCGATACTGTATCTCCTACTTCCGCAGCGATCATTGGTATCCTGGCTGGTTTCATTGTTGTATTTGGTATTGAATTCATTGATAAAGTGCTGAAGGTTGACGATCCGGTAGGTGCAGTTGGTGTTCATGGCCTGAACGGTGCTTTTGGTACCCTTGCAGTCGGTCTTTTCTCAGATGGAACCGGTACAAACTGGAAAGGTCTTCTGGTAGGCGGCGGCTTCCACGGATTTGGTGTTCAGATTGCAGGTATGTGCATCACGATCCTCTGGGTTACTGTTACAATGACGATTATTTTCCAGGTGATCAAGCATACCATTGTTCTTCGTGTATCCGAAGAAGAAGAGATCCAGGGTCTTGACGTTAAAGAGCATGGTCTTGCAAGTGCTTACGATGGATTTACGATCCGTGATACAGTTGCCAGCGTTCCAGCTCCTATGGGAACCGGCTCCGGTAAACATACCAGCTACCCAATGCCCTCTGCTCCTGCTGAAACCGTACCGGAACTTCCAAGGGAAGGAGTACATAAGCTTACCAAGGTTGTGATCATCACAAGACAGAACAAGCTTGAAGAATTTATGCATGCAATGAATGAGATCGGTGTTACCGGCATCACCATTACCAATGTGCTTGGCTGTGGCGTACAGAAAGGTGCTCCATCCTTCTATCGTGGCGTTGAAATGGATATGAACCTTCTGCCAAAAGTTAAGATTGAAATTGTTGTCAGTCTTGTGCCAGTACAGAAAGTGATCGCTACAGCGAAAAAGGTACTCCACACCGGCCAGATCGGAGACGGAAAAGTATTTGTATACGACATTGAAAATGTAGTAAAGATCCGTACCGGTGAAGAAGGCTACTTAGCTCTTCAGGATACCGCTGAACAATAAGGCTTCACTCATATTTCTATTATAGAAAAAGGTCTGCCTCCCGGCCAATATGCAAATGGATTTCCAATTGCAGGGCTGGTTTGCAGACCTTTTTATTGCAGATTTCTATATACTCTTGTATCCCATCTATCTTGGAAGCTTTGGCAGATTCCATCGATAATGAGCTGCCAGATACCGAATCAGCACTACCACACAGGATCCCATCACCATTGCCCATACAGCCCCAAACTGCTGCATCCACACACATACAATTGCTCCTACAATAGACGCACAGGCATAAATATGACGGACAAAAATATAAGGTGGCACACCTGCCATCATATCTCTTAAAAGACCTCCACCTACGCCTGTGATGGTTCCAACAAAAACCAAAAGAAATACATTGCTTCCGTATCCCTGACGTATCCCTGTATTTACTCCCATCACAGTAAAAATCCCAAGTCCTATGGAATCCATGATCAGAAGGATCCTTTCAAAAGCCTGGGAACTGTGTTGTCCCGGCTCCATCTTCTTCATATAATAAGCAAAGAATACCAGGCAGGAAGTGATCACTGCTGCCAGTGCATACTTTGAATTCAAAAATACAGTAGGCGGCAGGATCCCAAGTACAATATCACGGATCATACCTCCTCCTACCGCTGTTACTACCCCAAGCACACATACTCCGAAAATATCCATAGAGCATCCGGCTCCCACCATAGCCCCGGATGCTGCAAATGCAACTGTCCCGATCATCTCAAGACAAAATGTGATCGCTGTTTGAATATCCATTATCTCTCTCCTGCCATTTTTTCTCTGTAAAAAGGACCCTGCTGTGCAGGATCCTTTTCCTACATATAAAATTATAACAAACCTGCCCTGCTTTGTGTACCCCTTTTATCCTTTCACTCCGCCAAGAGCCACTCCTGCCACAATATATTTTGAAAGAATAAAATAAATGATCACCAATGGGATAATGGTTACAAACAGTCCTACATATACTACTCCGTAATCTGTACGGAACTGGTTAGAACTAAGCAGCTGTACAAACATAGGCAGTGTTTTTTTGGAATCTGTAGTCAGCATAATGGTAGGTGTAAACAGATTATTCCACTGGGCAATGAACTGGAAGATTGCCTGTGTGGCAACTGCCGGCTTCATGATCGGTATAATGATCCGGTTAAAGGTATGCCACTCTCTGGATCCATCAATCCGGGCCGCTTCGATCATCTCAATAGAAAGTGTACTTTCCATATACTGTTTCATAAAGAATACTACCGCCGGACTGGCAATAGCAGGGATGATCAGCGGAATATATGTATCTACCAGCTTCAGATCCAGCATGAACCGGTAAAAACCGATAATAGAAATCTGGCTTGGAACCATCATGATGGCCATAATAAACGCCCATGCAAATTTCTTAAATTTAAAATCATATACATAAATGCCATACGCTGTCATAGAAGAAAAATATACAGCAAGAAAAGTACCTGGTACTGTGATGGTCAGTGAATTTAATGCTGCTTTTTGCAAAGTGATCTGCATACCATTTTGCTTTGCCAGAAGGTTTTTCCAGTTTTCTATCAGATGGCCTGACGGGATGAGGGAAATACCGGATTTGATGGCTTCAGAGCTTCTGGTGGCATTCATGATCAAAAGTAAAAACGGCCCCAGTGCAAGAATACAGAAAATCACACATACTACAGTACGGAAAATCCGCTGCCGCTTTATAGAGCTTGTATAACCATCTTTCATGATCTCTGCCCTGCCTTTCCGGCTTTCTTTGCTGCCTTTTTCATCCTACGCTCCTCCTTGTCACCCATGGTAGCAAAAAGGATCAGGCTGACGATCAATGTTACTGCAAATAGAATCACGGATACTGCTGCCGCTTTTCCAACATCACTGTTATACAGACGCATGATATACATGGCCATTGTTGTAGTCTTATCATCCGGAAGCCCTACCAGGCCTGTTTCAGGAACATTAAACAGCGCTGGAATATCATACATCTGCAGACCGCCGATTGCAGATGTTACCAGGGTATACAGCATGATTGGCTTTAACAGAGGAAGGGTAATGAACCGAAACTTCTTAAATCCGGTAGCTCCGTCAATATCTGCCGCCTCAAACAGTCCAGGATCAATTCCCAGCACTCCTGATATCAGAAGCAGGGTAGTATTTCCAAACCACATCCACCACAAGATCGTGGAAATCAGTCCACGGCTTCCTGCCACGCTGGACATAAAATCAAAGTTTTTCCCAAGAATGCCCCAGTTTTTCAAAGACTGGGTAATCGGTCCATACTGGGAAAACATGGCCTTAAACAATACAGATACAGAAGCTGCAGTGATAATGCTTGGAAGATAAACGATCACCTTCACTGCCCCTGTCCCTTTCACCTTAACCTTTGTGTCAGTAAGCCATACAGCCAGTAAAAGAGAAACAAGGATCTGGGGAACAAAATTGCAGCCCCACATCACCAATGTATTTTTCAGATAGCTAAGTACATAAGGGCGCTCTCCTGCACTTAACCCAAGCACATTCAAAAAATTCTGAATGCCTGCAAAATCCACAAACTGCCTGCCATTTCTCTTATAATAAGAAAGGGTGCTGTAATAGAAAGTATTTATCAGCGGCCACAGTTGAAAGATCAGGTAAGTAATAAAAAAGGGAGCAATAAAATAATATCCGTATCTTCCGTAATTGATTTTTTTCTTTTTCTTCTTATTCATAAATACCTCCTATGAAAGGTACTGCCCCTTCGTAAATGAAGAGGCAGTATCCATACAGGCAGCTGTTGTCAGCCTGGTTTCATTATTATTCTACGCTCAGGTAAGAGAAGGTATCATGGATTGATGCTTTCAGATCTGAAATTGCGGTATCAAGATCTTTTTCACCAGTTGCATAAGCCTTTGTCTGGGTATCCAGAAGAGAAAGGATCTGCTGATCTTCTGCTGTTACGGTAGAAGCATCCAGTCCATCTGCCAGAGGAAGGAAGAATTCCATAAAGTTCTGTCCTGCGTCAGCATACAGATAACCATTTCCGTCTGCGGAAGCGCCGCTTTCAATGATCTTATTAATTGCTTCTGTGTTATTTACATAATCAGAATTCAGTGCATTGATGGCTACCATTCCATCTGTATCACAGGTAAAGAATTTCATGATCTTGCCAGCAAGTTCTGTATCAGCACACTCTGTTGTTGCAGCCAGTCCAGTGCCGCCCCAGTAGCATTTATTTGCTGTTGGAACAAGAATCGTATTGTTTTTCCATGTATCGCTTAAGCACCAGTAAGTAAACCATGGGCATCCCATATAAGCAATGGCTGCATTGCTGCTCTCGCCATCCCCATCCATGTTTGCATACCAGTCAGCATTCCACTGATCTGTATTAAAAGTAAGCTCTTCATCATACATCTTCTTGGCTGTTTCAAGATAAGTGGTGATATTGTCATCCAAAGTGATCACATCGTTCTCATCATAGAAGCCTACAGTTCTGGAGTTTGTCAGCATACGTTTGATCTCATCATAACCAGAGAACAATTTGCACTTTCCACCGGATGCTTCCTTAACTTCTTCTGCTGTTGCGATAATCGTATCAAGATCTTTGAATTTCTCTGCCAGCTCAGCCGGATCTGTAGTTCCAAGATATTTTTCTGCCAGATCTGCACGTACCTGGAAGCATCCTGGTGTTGCCTGCCAGAACAGAGCACGTACATTACCGTCTGCATCTGTACCAAGATCAAGATCATACTGGTACATGTTCTTGTAATCGTCCTCTGTAATGCCCAGGTCTGCAACTGATTTTACCCAGTCACTGTTTACATATTTCTGAACATAATCAACTTCCAGTCCCATAAGATCCGGATATAATTCATTAGAAGGGTCATCCAGTACAGGATCCAATTTGCCCTGATAATAATCAGATCCACCTGTATTTACAAATACGATTCTCTTATAATCATCCGGATATGCCTCTTTGAACGGACCATCCAGAATATTCTTAATGTCATCATTCCAGCCCCACACTACGAATGCATCATCAGCTGCAGAATCACCTGTCACTGTGTTGTCCGGTTCCTGGTCATCTTCAGCCATTACCGGAACTGCATATACGGAAAGTCCTCCAACCATTGCAGCGGTAAGTAAAACACTCATAAGCTTTCTCTTCATTTTTGCTACCTCCTTAATATAATCCTTTTATTATTTACATTCATTTTGGTACTTCTTTTACATTACAGGACTGCTGTAAAAATCACCCCAATTTTTTGACCGATCTGCCCTGAAATAAAGTTCCATCCACTGTATAGGACCGGATCAGCGCTGTCTTCGGCTGTTCAATCAGTTCCACCAGCTTCTCTGCAGCGATCCTTCCAATGGCACTGGTATCCTGACACAATGTGGTAAGCTTTGGTTCCATGATCCTGGCTATGTTATTCCCATCATAGCCTGCAATGGAAATATCCTCCGGAATCTTCAAATCTCTTTCCCGTATCTCATTAAACCCTCCAACTGCTGAAAGATCATCTGGATAAAGGATACAGGTAGGTGGATCTTTAAGTTCCAGCAGCTCCCTGGTCTGCCTTGCAGACAGGTCTGCGTCTAGGTAACGTGCTGGCCTGACATATTCGTCCGGAACCTGGATCCCTTCTCTTTGCATCATCCGGTAAAAGCTGCTGAGACGCTTCTTCGTAACCGAAGTGTCATCTCCATAAATGTATGCAATCTTTCGGTGACCCTGAGAAAAGATATATTCCAGAAGTTTCTCCATTCCCTGTACATTGTTAGATAAAACAGAGATCCTGCCATCACACACATGGTCAATGGTAACAACCGGCACTTCTGATCTTAAAAGTTCCTGCACCTCCTCGCTGTAAAAATCCACGCAAGCCATTACCACCCCGTCCACGCCCCGGTATCTGCAATGCTCATAATAACTCATCTTCTTTCCCGAAACATTTCCGCTAGTAAAGGTAATGTCATATCCCTTGCTCTCTGCTGTACTTTTGAAGCTTTCAAGCACGTGATTAAAATAAGCATGTGTCAGTCCGCTGTGAGCCTGATCTACAAAAAGCACGCCCAGATTGTAGCTTCTTTTTGTTTTCAATGCCCTTGCAGATGAATTTGGCAGATACCCAAGATCTTCTGCGGTTTTCTGGATCAGTGCTTTTGTCTCTTCCCCGATATCCGGATAATCATTTAAAGCTTTGCTGACTGTCGCTACGGAAACATTGCATTTCTTTGCGATTTCCTTCATCGATACCATAAGCCCTGTTGCCTCTTTGCTTTCTTTGTTTTCCTAAATCGTTTTCGCATCTTCACTATATTACTTTATGCACAAATAATCAAGTATATTTTCTCGTTTTTTATGCTTTTTGCTTCCTTTCTCTCTATTTCACAAAATCAGATTTTCAGTTTTTTTCAAATTAAACAAAGTTATCTTCTTTTATCACGAAACTATTTCGTAAAAATTCCTTGCTTTTTTATAT
The DNA here is from genome assembly GCF_040929965.1 of Blautia sp. 1033sp1_1033st1_G9_1033SCRN_220408. Classification (NCBI taxonomy): domain Bacteria; kingdom Bacillati; phylum Bacillota; class Clostridia; order Lachnospirales; family Lachnospiraceae; genus Blautia; species Blautia sp. 1033sp1_1033st1_G9_1033SCRN_220408. The sequence goes on from NZ_JBFKZO010000003.1 coordinate 272,728, forward strand.
TCTCTCAGATATATTAAAGTTAAGATAATTATCCCATCCTTTTATAGGGATAACTTCTTTATATTTTCGCTATTTTATATTGTTTTCTAATGTTTCTTTTATTTCTATTGAATTATCAGAACTCATTCGTTTTCGCATATACTTTTTTTCAGAGCTCCACGCATGATTACAGGCACTGTAGTACATCGTGTCAAGCTCTAATCTTTGACAAGGGAGGATTTCCAATGAAGTTCGGTTTCTTTGACGACGAAAAAAAGGAGTATGTGATCACAACCCCGGACACTCCACTTCCATGGATCAATTATCTGGGATCTCAGGACTTTTTCAGTCTGATCTCCAACACCTGTGGTGGTTACAGTTTCTATAAAGATGCAAAGCTGCTCCGGCTTACCCGTTACCGCTATAATAATCTTCCGGCAGATTCCAACGGAAAATACTATTACATAAAAGAAGGGGACGTGATATGGAATCCTGGTACAATGCCCACCAGAACCCCTCTGGACGAATACCAATGCAGACACGGTCTTGGATACAGCCGTTTCCATGGAATCAAAAACCAGCTTTCTGCTGATCTTCTGGCTTTTGTACCTGTAGACACTCCTTGCGAGATCAATGTACTTACCTTAAAAAACCAATCCGCTTCTTCCAAAAAGCTTTCCCTTTTTTCCTATGTGGAGTTTTGTCTGTGGAATGCAGTAGATGATATGACCAATTTCCAGCGTAATTTAAGTATTGGAGAAGTGGAGATCCAGGGAAGCGCTATTTACCACAAAACAGAATACAGGGAGCGAAGAAATCACTACAGCTTCTTTTCTGTAAATACGCCCATTGACGGTTTTGACACCAGCAGGGATGAATTTCTGGGAGTGCGCCGTGGAAATGACCGGCCTCTGGCCGTAGAGCAGGGAAAATGTACTGGTTCTGTTGCCAGTGGATGGTATCCCATCGCCAGTCACCAGATTGATCTTGTACTTGCCCCAGGGGAAGAGAAAGAACTGATATTCCTTCTTGGGTATTGTGAAAATCCTCGGGAAGAAAAATGGGAAGCACCAAATGTGATCCGCAAGACCACAGCTCTTGCCATGCAGGAAAAATATCATACTTCCGCACAGGTGAAGAAAGCATTCCAGGATCTGAACCATTACTGGGAAGATCTGCTCTCCCGCTTTTTTGTAAACAGCCAGGATCCCCATGTAAACCGTATGGCAAATATCTGGAACCAGTACCAGTGTATGGTAACTTTCAACCTTTCCCGCTCTGCTTCCTACTACGAATCCGGTACAGGAAGAGGCATGGGCTTTCGAGATTCCTGTCAGGATCTTCTTGGCTTTGTACATCTTGTACCTGAACGCGCAAGAGAGCGTATCCTTGATATTGCTGCTACTCAATTTGAAGATGGCAGTGCTTATCATCAGTATCAGCCTCTCACCAAGAAAGGCAATCTGGATATTGGAAGCGGATTTAACGATGACCCGTTATGGCTGATCGCAGCTGCTTCTGCTTACCTGAAGGAAACCGGTGATTTTTCTATTTTAGACGAAATGGTAGCCTTTGACTGCGACACCTCAAAAGCACAGCCCTTTTTCCAGCATCTGCTTCGCAGCTTCCATTATACCTGTACCCACTTAGGTCCCCATAAACTACCATTGATCGGCCGTGCAGACTGGAACGACTGTCTGAACCTGAACTGCTTTTCCAGTGAGCCTGGGGAGCCATTCCAGACTACTGGTCCTTCTGAAGGTCCTGTGGCAGAATCTGTTTTCATTGCAGGAATGTTTGTAAAATACGGCAGGGAATTTCAAACCATCTGTAAAAAATATGGCCACACCGAGGAAGCTCTTCAGGCAAAAGATGCAATTGATGCCATGTACCAGGCAGTGCTTACCTCCGGCTGGGATGGTGACTGGTTTCTTCGCGCCTATGATGCAACATCCCAAAAGATAGGTTCCCATGAATGTGAAGAAGGCCAGATCTTTATTGAGCCTCAGGGATTCTGCGTAATGGCAGGGATCGGTGTAAAGGAAGGCCTGGCAGAAAAAGCACTGGATTCTGTAAAAGAACGGCTGGATACCAAATACGGTATCATGGTACAGCAGCCTGCTTATACCAGATACTACCTGAACCTTGGGGAAATCTCCTCCTATCCGCCAGGTTATAAAGAAAATGCAGGTATTTTCTGCCATAACAATCCCTGGATTTCCATCGGAGAAACCATGATCGGCAGAGGCAACCGTGCTTTTCAGATCTATAAAAAAACCTGTCCTTCCTATATTGAGAATATCAGCCAGATCCACAGGACAGAACCTTATATTTATTCTCAGATGATTGCAGGAAAGGATGCACCACGGCACGGGGAAGCAAAAAACAGCTGGCTTACAGGCACTGCTGCCTGGACATTTGTAAATCTCTCTCAGGCCATCCTTGGCATACAGCCAAGCTATGACGGTTTGTGTGTAGACCCATGTATCCCTGCAGACTTTGGGGATTTCACTGTCACCCGCAGGTTTAGGGGCGCAGTATATCATCTTTTTATCTCAAATCCTGATCATGTTGAAAAGGGGGTAAAATATCTGGAAATCGATGGAAAACAGATTTCAGGTAATCTGATTCCTTTTGAAGAGGGAAAGAAAGAATACCAGGTAACGATCCATATGGGATAAGACATTTTATATGGCATGTAATAAGCCAGTTTGCTCCAGGTGATTCTGAAGGAAACTGGCTTTTCTTTTATTTCTTCAACGGATCGATCTCCGCTCTATAAACATATCTGAGGAACAGCACGCAGATCGCAAAGGAAAACAATTCTGCAATAGGGAATGACCACCAGGTAGCTTTGATCCCGCCTGTCCGTGCCAGAATAAAGGCCGCCGGAAGAAGCACTACCAGCTGTCTTAACACAGATACTGCCAGGCTTAAGAAGCTATGGCACAGGGACTGGTATACAGAGGAGGAAACCACACTGAAACCAGCCAGCAAAAAGCTAAAACTGATAATGCGAAGAGCCGGTATTCCAATCTCCAGCATAGTATCTGAAGCGTTGAAAATATTCAGAAGCTCCTGAGGGAACAGCTGGAATACTGCAAATCCCAGAAGCATGATTCCAACACCCATAGCCACACTGATCCGGATCGTCTTTGTGATACGATCCGGCTTTTTGGCTCCGTAATTGTAAGAAATGATGGGCACCATACCATTATTCAGACCAAATACCGGCATAAATACAAAGCTCTGAAGCTTGAAATAAACACCAAATACTGCGGTTGCAGTAGAGGAAAATCCCATCAGGATCTTATTCATACCAAAGGTCATAACAGATCCTACGGAAGCCATGATAATAGACGGGAACCCAACACTGTAAATATTTTTTACAACATTTGCGGACAGCTTATATTTCACCAGGGAAAGATGAAGTTCCTTATTAATATGATAATTTACAAAATATCCTACAATAGCAGCAATAATCTGCCCCGTTACAGTGGCAAGGGCAGCACCTGCCACCTCCATCCTGGGAAAACCGAAAAGACCAAAAATCATGATCGGATCCAGAATAATATTCAGGATCGCACCCAGAAGCTGGGTCAGCATGGAATAAAACGTCCTTCCGGTTGCCTGCAGCAGTCTTTCAAATACAAGCTGCATAAACAGTCCAAATGACATCATCCCGATGATCCTTACATAGACCGTTCCATAAGAAAGGATCTGGGGATCCTGCGTCTGAACGGCAAAGAATGTATGTCCGAAGACTCCGGTAAGCACGGCAAAAGTCAATGCACTTAACAGGCAAAGGATAATGCCGTTATTAGCAGCCTTGTTGGCATATTCCGTATTCTTTTCGCCCAGAGACCGTGACACAAGGGCATTAATACCTACACCGGTACCTGTACCTACTGCGATCATCAGGTTCTGTACAGGAAAGGCCAGTGAAACAGCTGTCAGTGCATTCTCATTGAGCTTTGCAACAAACATACTGTCTACAATATTATATAATGCCTGAACCAGCATGGAAATCATGATCGGGACAGACATTGATACAAGCAATTTTCCAACAGGCATAACGCCCATTTTGTTTTCTTTTTCCACGGCATTTTTTTCCATGAAAATCCCCCTCTCAATGTGTTTTGATAAATATTTTTGACGCATCCGTTTTTTACGATATCTTTATCTATTCTATAGCAGTGCATCCTATATGTCAATCAAAACATCATAAAAAGAGGAGGAGTGATCTACATCTGATAAAGCATCCGCCGGATCAGGAACAGGATCAGGATATGTGCCGGGTAAAAAACATAGAAAAAATATTTTGCCCATTTTCCTTTAATGAATCCTCTCTGTCCGTTATACATATTGATAGAAAGAAAAGCAAAGCATGCTTTCCACTCATAGATCAGCCAGCTTGTACCGATCACCGCCTGTGCTGCCCTCTTCTCCTTCAGCCAGTACATGATAAGAAGGAATACGTATCCTCTGTAGCTGTAATCTGCTTTCAGGTTCCATGATACAGCAAAAAGCCCGGCCATGCAGATAAGCTGCATCAGCTGATTGTCCTTAAAATAATCAACTGCACAAAAAGCCAGATAACCCAAAAACAGCGTAAAAAACACATTCTGGGTAGACATATCAAAGAATGTACCTTTATGCACCAGGTCCCAGGGAATTTCTGAAATACAGGCAAAGATCAGTAGATTTCTTCCATATTTAAAGCGGTTGTGTGTATGGACAAAGCCCTCCACCAGAAGAAAACAAAAAATGGGAAATGCAGCCCTGCCCACATCCCGCATAATCCTGTAAATCGATATATCCGTGCCTCCAAGAACAAATAAAGTCCTGGTGGCAGCCGCTGATTTCACCAGAAGAAATGCAGCTGTATGGTCGATCAGCATGATCACCATAGCCAGTACTTTTAATGCACTGCCGCTTAAAACCCGGAACTTTTCCGGCATAAATGAATCCTGTAATTGCTTTGTCTGTTCCATCCTGTACTCCTTTAACTTAGGTTTGCTTGTTCCAACTTAATTTCATCTGCAGCCAGCAAAATATCACCAATCGTTGATTTATCTCAGTCGAGAAGACTCCCACCTCTTTCAGGTGGTGAGTAACAGCAAGTTCGTCTCAGTGGGAGTCCAATCTCCGACTGAGATAAACGCTCCGCGAGGATGCGCAGTGATTCTGTAAAGAATATGTCAGCTTACGCTGACCAGAATCACGCGCCAAGTCTCGCGGCTGCTCGACTTGAAATCTGCATGTGTATATCAATTTCTCTCCTCTCCAATGACGCATCCGATAATTGCATTATAGTAAGTAAATCAGAAAAGTAAAGAAAATTTTTTCGGTGGCTGTTGCTCATTTATATTTTTTATCTCAGTCGAGAAGACTCCCACTTCTTTCAGGTGGTGAATAACAGCAAGTTCGTCTCAGTGGGAGTCCAATCTCCGACTGAGATAAACGCTCCGCGAGGATGCGCAGTGATTCTGTAAAGAATATGTCAGCTTACGCTGACCAGAATCACGTGCCAAGTCTCGCGGCTGCTCGACTTGAATCAAGCACTTTCTCTTTTTTCTATGTTTTTTTACAAATTATGACTGGACGAATTGGGCATTTTGTGAGAGAATAACACCAGTAAAGCGTTCCGCTATGGGAGACTCCCTTAAGGAGCGCTACACTGAGTTGTTAGACTTTTAACAACATTAAGTTCACTAATACTGAAAGGAGTCTTAAAATGATTTACACTAAGGAAGTTGAAAACATGTGTCCTGTAGCTAAGGGCGCAAAACATGAGCCTGCTCCAATTCCTGAAGAAGGAAAATGGGTTCATTCCAAAAAAATTGAAGATATTTCTGGTTTTACACACGGCGTTGGCTGGTGTGCTCCACAGCAGGGTGCATGCAAGCTGTCCCTGAATGTAAAAAATGGTGTAATCGAGGAAGCTCTTGTTGAAACGATCGGATGTTCAGGTATGACTCATTCTGCAGCTATGGCAGCTGAGATCCTTCAGGGTAAAACTATCCTGGAAGCTTTAAATACTGACCTTGTCTGTGATGCGATCAACACCGCAATGAGAGAATTATTCCTCCAGATCGTATATGGACGTACTCAGAGTGCTTTCTCTGATGACGGACTTGCTGTAGGTGCCGGACTTGAGGATCTTGGTAAGGGTCTTCGTTCCCAGGTTGGTACTATGTATGCTACAAAAGAAAAAGGTGTTCGTTACCTCGAGATGGCAGAGGGATATGTAACAGGTATCGCTCTTGACGAGGATAATGAAGTAATCGGATATCAGTTCGTTTCTCTTGGAAAGATGACCGACTTCATCAAAAAAGGTGATGATCCTAACACCGCATGGGAAAAAGCAAAAGGTCAGTATGGCCGTGTAGCAGATGCCGTTAAGATTATCGACCCAAGAGAAGAGTAATCAGGAAACGAAAGGAGACGAACATAAAATGGCATTATTTGAAAGTTATGAAAGAAGAATTGACCAGATCAATGCTGTATTAAACAGCTATGGTATCAGCTCTATCGAAGAAGCTGAGAAAATTACAAAAGATGCTGGACTTGACGTATATGATCAGGTAAAGAAGATCCAGCCGATCTGCTTTGAGAACGCTTGCTGGGCATACACTGTAGGTGCTGCCATTGCAATCAAAAAAGGCTGCAGAAAAGCTTCTGACGCTGCTGCTGCTATCGGAGAAGGCCTTCAGGCTTTCTGTATCCCAGGTTCTGTTGCTGACCACAGAAAAGTAGGTCTTGGCCATGGTAACCTTGGTAAAATGCTTCTTGAGGAAGAGACAGAGTGCTTCTGCTTCCTTGCAGGCCATGAGTCCTTCGCAGCTGCTGAGGGTGCCATCGGTATTGCAGAGAAAGCAAACAAAGTACGTCAGAAACCATTACGTGTTATCCTGAACGGTCTTGGAAAAGACGCTGCTCAGATCATTTCCCGTATCAACGGTTTCACATTTGTTGAGACAAAATATGATTACAAAGAAGCTAAATTAAATATTATCTATGAGAAACCATATTCCAACGGTCTTCGTGCTACTGTTAAATGCTACGGTGCAGATGACGTTCAGGAAGGTGTTGCTATCATGCATCACGAGAATGTTGGTGTTTCCATCACAGGTAACTCCACAAACCCGACCCGTTTCCAGCATCCGGTTGCAGGTACATACAAAAAAGAATGTATCGAGCAGGGTAAGAAATACTTCTCCGTTGCTTCCGGCGGTGGTACAGGACGTACACTTCACCCGGACAACATGGCAGCAGGTCCTGCTTCCTACGGTATGACAGATACTATGGGACGTATGCACTCTGATGCTCAGTTCGCTGGTTCTTCTTCTGTACCGGCTCACGTTGAGATGATGGGTCTGATCGGTATGGGTAACAACCCGATGGTTGGTGCTACTGTGGCAGTTGCTGTTTCCGTTGAGGAAGCTGCTAAGGCTGGTAAGTTCTAATTCATTCAAGAATGCCTCGGCATTCTTGCTGCGAGGTGCGCGTCATGCAATTGCATGACGCGCACCTCTGCAATCCTGCCGGAGGCTATATCCTGTCTCTTAT